>VGNF01000313.1 GCA_016866195.1 Chloroflexota bacterium
GGGGGCCGTCCATGTCGCCGTTTTCGGGGATGGCTTTTGGACCGATGCGATTCATGGCGGTCAGGGATTTCGAATCGGCGAGTTCAACCTTCTTCGTCCCGCGCACCGCCACTGCCTTGAGATTTTTCGAGGCCATCACGGCGCCCATGCCGGTCCGCCCATTATGGCGATTGGACATCGAGACGATGGTGGAGAATAGAACGCCCTTTTCCGCCGCCGGCCCGTGCTGCAGGATCTCCGCCTTGGGATCCACTTCCTTGTGCAGGAGATCATCCACTTCACCGGTATGTTTACCCATCAGGTGCGCTGCGTCACGCAGTTCAGCCTTGCCATCCAGGATGCAAAGATAGACCGGCTTGGTGGACTTGCCGCGAATGACAATTCCATCGTAGCCCGCGAATTTCAATTCGGCTGGGAAAAATCCTCCGCTTTGGGCGTCGCCGATTCCACCGCTGATCGGGGATTTTGCATTGGCATTCAAGCGGCTTTGCCCGGAGATCGGTGCTCCGGTGGTCACCCCAGTGAACAGGGTTAGGATGTTGTCCGGCCCGAGCGGATCCGCTCCTTTGGGCACCTCTCGCAGGATGTAGTGCATGCCCATTGCGCTGCCCCCCAGGTTCTTACGGTAGAATTCTTCCTTTGGCTCCTCGACGGTTAGTGCGCCTTTCGTCAAATCCACGTGCAATACTTTTCCGATATATCCTTTTGGCATGGCACCCTCCATTAAGTTGAAGTCTGGCAATTATACAAGTGCTCATCCCGGATTACAACTCCGCGTTTCCGAATAATACACCTGCTTGCCGGCATGGATGAAATATGGAAAATAAATCTTCCGCCCCGGTTGGGCGGATTACTTCCTCCCCCGGGCGCGAATATCAGGGGTGTGGTCGGCAATCTTCACTTTCCACACCCTTTTCAATTAACCGGGCTTCATGTCGTGAATTCCATAAGGGAAACCGTATTCAGTCATTTTATCCATGAACGGGAGCGGATCAAATGCCTCCGGTCCCAGCACACCGGAACCCTTCCATTGTCCATGCTCGACCAGGTCCATCGCCAGCAAGGGGGAAAAAGCCACCTGCGCCACTACTGCCTGGCAGCCCCAATTCTTCATGCATTCCGCGTTGTCGGCGACCTGAAACAGATACACCTCTTTCGGTTTTCCATCCTTGCTGCCCTTCACCCATGTTCCCGCGCAAGTCTTGCCGGTCATCTTATCGCCAAGATAAGCCGGATTGGGCAAACAGGCGGCCACCACGTCGCGCGGCGCCACCTGAACACCCCCGACTTCGATCTTCTCCTTATTGTCCAGGCCGAGCATCTTCAGGGTTTTCAGCACTCCAATGAATTGATCTCCCAAACCGTATTTGAATGTGACGCGCTTGGTCTTGACCCAGCGCGGGATAAGCAGGACCTCTTCATGTTCCACGTTAACGACCTCGATCCTGCCGATCCCTTCCGGGAAATCGAAAGTCTCCGGTTCGGAAAACTGCTCGGTAGTAAACCAGCCTCGGTTTTTTTCCCAGATGACCGGAGGGTTGAGACATTCCTCGATTGTCGTCCAAATGGAAAAGTTGGGAGCAAATTCATATCCCCGGATCACAAGGTTGGCGCCATCGCGTATGCCGATTTCGTCGATCTCGTCAAACAGGTGGTCCTGGGCGTAGCGGGCAAATACATCCGCCACACCAGGCTCCACTCCAAGTCCGACCAAAGCCAGCAGACCCTTCTTCTCCCATTGTGCGGACCGCTCAAACTGGTAATCACCGAGCTTGACATTTGTTTTTTGGAACGGCTGGTCCAGATGCGGTCTGGACAGGGTCATCGCCATGTCCATATAGTGAACGCCGACATTGTACGCCGCATCGAAAACTTTTTCGTTGAATACCGGGTCGACTGCGTTCATGACGAGGTCGACGCGATGTCTTCGGGCAAGCCCCTCGATCATCTCCTGATTTCCGGCATCGATGTATTCGATCGGAAAACGTGCCGTATCGCCAAGTTTTCGCTGAACTTCCTCGCACCGCTTGAGATTGAAATCTGCCAGCACGATTTTCTCCACCCATGGCCGCGGTTTCGCCATCACCGCGATCGCCTCTCCCACCCCGCCTGCACCCACCAACAATACTTTCATGATCCATTCTCCAATTCGTTTTATAACCCGCATTGCGAGTTAGATTGATACCTTAACTGATATGAGTGCCTTCTTGAATGGATTGCCAAGACCAAATTTTAGAAATAGATCTCCTTGATAATCTTAAGATGCATGTACGATTCGGTTTCCCTAACTCCATCCACCCTGGCAAGTTTTTCGGTCATGAAATGCAGCAGGTCGTCATGATCGCGGCAGAACACCTCGATCAAAATATCGTACCGCCCGCTGACCACCACGATGTAAACGACCTCTTCGAACTTTCCCAGGGCTTCGGCCACTTCGAGCAGTCTACGTCCATCCGTGCGAACCCCAACGATGGCCATCGCCCGCTTGCCCATCATCAATGGGTTTGTAACAGCCACGACCTTCAAATAGCCCAATTCAACCAGGCGGCCATATCTCTGGCGGATCATGCCGGGCGATACATCCAATTGTTCGGCGATTTGGGTAAATGCCTCACGCCCATCACGCTGCATCGCTTCAATAATATGCAAATCCACTTTATCCAATTGCTGGGCCGCTTGATTATCGATTTCGCTATCCATGGGCAAATATTATCACTTTTTAGCATGAATGCACAGGTTTTTTTTACTATTTTTCATTCAAACATGCTCTTTACAAAGGGGTACATCCAGCGTTCACAAATCTAATGGTTACGCGAAATCTTGGAATCTCGAAATCCCTGCAAGCGCTTCAAGCCACTTGCAGGGATCGAGCCCCTTGAACATTCTTCCCCATTCCCCTGTTATGGGTCTATGAGACTTATTCCCCAGATTTCACTTCCGTCCAGATCTGATCGTACAGCGGCAGGGCATCGCCGACGTCATCGATGCGATGACCGTTGGCGATAGCTTCCACCGGAGTGTTCGTGATCGGCGAATTGAAGTAGGCGGTGTAGATTTCAGGCTGAAATTCCTTGGCGTAATCCAGCGCGGCCTGGTTGGGATTCGTGTAAGGGAAGTCCCTCAACATCATCCAGAAGATGTTTCCCTGATTGGTGTAATTGAGCCAGGCATAGACGGCGTCGAGATGCGGAGCATCCTTGGGGATCGCCCAGTTATCCTGCCAGAGAATCGCGCCTTCCGTGGGATACACATATTGGATGGCAGGATTTTCCTGCTGAGCCAGAAAGGCTTCGCCGGTCCAGGTCATGCCGAGGTCCACATCGCCGGCGATCAGTGCAGTTTTGGGGCTGTCGCTGTCAAAGGCCTTCACATTCGGGACCAATTCTGCCAGCTTGACCTTCGCCTCCTCGAGCTGGGCGGGATCGGTCGTATTGACATCATAACCAAGGGTAAGCAGGACCATTCCAATCGTGGCGCGCGAATCATCCAGAAAGATCATTCTGCCGGCATATTCG
>VGNF01000314.1 GCA_016866195.1 Chloroflexota bacterium
GGGGGGTACTGGTCGGCACGCATAAGGGTGGATTCATCCTGACGTCGGACGCAAAGCGCAAGAAGTGGGAGATCAACGGACCGCTCTTTGCAGGATGGGAGATCTATCACATGCATGGTTCCACCGTGGATTCGAACCGGTTGTATGCCTCGCAATCCACCGGCTGGTTCGGGCAGGTGATCCAACGGTCCGATGACGGGGGCAAAACGTGGGAACCCGTGGGAAACAAATTTGCCTACGACGGCATCCCCGGCACGCATTTGTGGTACGACGGCACGCAGCATCCGTGGGAATTCAAACGGGTGTGGCGGCTCGAACCGTCCCTGACCGATCGCGATACGGTGTATGCCGGAGTGGAGGACGCTGCCTTGTTTCGTTCCACGGACGGCGGACAGACGTGGCAGGAGTTGTCCGCGCTGCGCGAAGCAAAGGGAAACCTCTGGCAGCCTGGCGCAGGCGGATTGTGCCTGCATACGATCCTCCTGGACCCGGGCAATCCGCAGCGAATCTTCATCGCCATCTCCGCGGCGGGTGCGTTCCGCACCGAGGACGGTGGAGAAACCTGGCGGCCCATCAACCAGGGCCTGCAGTCCAATTACGAACTCCCTGACGCGACCGCCGAGGTTGGTCATTGTGTACACAATATCGCAATGCATCCTTCACGCCCGGATGTATTGTTCATGCAAAAACATTGGGACGTGATGCGCAGCGAGGACGCAGGTGATTCGTGGAGTGAGGTCAGCGGCGATCTTCCAAGCGACTTCGGTTTTCCGATCGCCGTGCACGCACACGAACCGGACACCATTTATGTCGTTCCGATCAAAAGCGACTCTGAGCATTTTCCTCCGGATGGCAAGTTGCGTGTCTATCGCAGCCGCTCCGGCGGAAACGAGTGGGAGCCGTTGACGAAGGGCTTGCCGCAGCGCGATTGTTATGTCAACATTCTGAGAAGCGCACTGGCCGTCGACACCCTGGATGGGTGCGGCGTCTATTTTGGGACCACAGGCGGACAAGTGTACGCCTCTGCCGATTCGGGCGAAAGCTGGACGGCCATCGCCGGTAATCTCCCCGCTGTGTTATCCGTGGAGGTTCAGACGCTGTCATGATCCGGGTCGTGCTCCCTTATCACTTGCGCACGCTGACCCAGACAGGCAAGGAGGTTGAGCTTCACGTGGAAGAACCGGCGACGATTGACTCCGTCCTGGGTGCGCTCGAAGCCCGATATCCGGTGCTGCGCGGGACGATCCGGGATTACAGCACGGGAGAGCGCCGGCCATTCATCCGTTTCTTTGCCTGCGGGGAGGATTTCTCGCTGGAGGCGCTCGA
Organism: Chloroflexota bacterium; assembly: GCA_016866195.1. Lineage (GTDB taxonomy): Bacteria > Chloroflexota > Anaerolineae > Anaerolineales > Villigracilaceae > VGNF01. The sequence continues at coordinate 1,327 of VGNF01000314.1, forward strand.
CACCCCTCTGCCGGATGCGGTCCGAACCGGTCTCGAACCTTTTCGAATTGTAGGGGCCATGGCCGGCGGCTAGAGTGGAATGCGACGCATATGAAAATTCACCTTGTCGACGGCACATACGAATTATTTCGCAATCACTTCGGCGCACCTCCGAAGAAATCTCCGCATGGAATGGAAGTCGGCGCGACGCTTGGATTGATGAGAAGCATGCTGCTACTGGTTTCCGACCCCGAGGTGACGCATGTGGCGGTGGCTTTCGATCACGTGATCGAATCGTTCCGCAACAAACTCTATCCTGGATACAAAACCGGCGCGGGTGTCGACCCGGATCTCTTGGCCCAGTTTCCGCTTGCAGAAAAAGCGATGTCAGCCCTGGGTTTCGTCGTCTGGCCGATGGTCAAGTTCGAAGCGGACGATGCCATCGCGACGGCAGTCTCGCGGTTTAAGAAAATAAGGTCTGTCAGGCAGATCGTCATTTGTTCTGTGGATAAGGACCTGGCGCAAATGGTGGACGGTAAAAAGGTTGTCTGTTGGGATCGCCGCCGTGAGATAGTTCTGGACGAGAAAGGTGTGATCGATAAGTTCGGCGTTTCGCCAAAGTCCATCCCGGATTATCTGGCGTTGGTGGGAGATTCGGCCGATGGGTATCCCGGTATTCAAGGCTGGGGTGAGAAATCAACGGCGGTGGTGTTGTCCAAATACAAACACATCGAGCAGATTCCCGCTGACCCAAAAAAACTCCCGTTCAGTCTGGGGCGGGCGACGACGCTGGCGGAGAATTTTCAAAAGAATTATCCACAAGCCCTGCTGTTCCGGGAATTATCCACGCTGCGCATGGACGTACCGCTCAAAGAAAATCTCGCGGGCTTGAAATGGCGGGGTGCCAACCCGCACCTGAAAAAGCTGTGCCGCGAGTGGGGCGATGAGCGAATCCCGGATCGGGTTTCGCGGTGGCGCCGCTAGACCCGCGGGACAAGATCACTGACCGGTTTCTTTTACAGCAGGTTCTCCCTCACCAGTAATTCCGCGTTATATATGGATCCGCCGGCGGCGCCGCGGATCGTGTTGTGTGAAAGCACGACGAATTTAAGATCCAGGATCGGATCGCGCCTCACGCGGCCGACGACGGTCGTCATGCCCTTACCCGTAAACCGGTCGAGCCTGGGCTGAGGACGATCCGGTTCATCTCTGACCTCGATCACTGGCCGCGGACTCGACGGCAGTTCTCTCGCTGATTCAGGCGCGGCGTACGCGCGTAGAATCGCCTCGGCAGCTTCCGGGTCCGCAGGACGCGCCAGCTCCACGCTCGCACACACAGTATGCCCATCGATCACAGGGACGCGATTCGTATGAACACTGAAGCGAATATCTGCCAGCTCTATCCTCGTTCCCGGCGCTTCACGCTCTATGAACCTGCCGAGCATCTTGCGCGGCTCCCATTCCACTTTTTCCTCCTCGCCGCCGTTGGCGACGTTGGGAATGATGTTGTCCATGATATCGAGCGAGGGGACGCCTGGATATCCCGCGCCGGAGAGGGCTTGCAGCGAAACCGCAAAAACCCCCTTGACACCAAATGCATCGTCCAGTGCCTTGAGCGCAATCGTGAGACCTGTGCTGGTGCAGTTGGGATTTGTGAGGATACATCCGCTCCAACCTTTGTTCCTGCGCTGGGTTTTGACAAGATGAATATGATCCGCGTTGATCTCGGGCAGCAGCAGCGGCACATCCTCACCGCGCCGATGGGATGAGGCGTTGGAACACACTGCCATCCCGGCTATTGCAAATTGCAGCTCGAGTTCGTTTGCGATTTCAGTATGCAAAGCTGAAAAGACGATCTTCGCCTTAACCGATTCGATATCAGCGGGGACGATGACCATGTCCTTTGCGTAATCTGGCATGGGTGTGTCGAGAATCCAGCGTGTGGCTAGAGAATATTTTTGTCCAGCCGAACGATCCGACGCGGCCAGCGCAACGACCTTGAACCAGGGATGCTGGTCCAGTAATGAAACGAATCGCTGGCCGACGGAACCGGTCGCGCCGAGCACCGCCACGGGGATTTGAGATGAGGACATGATGATTTCTCCTGTGATCATTCGTCCTGAGCGGAGCGGCTGAGTGAATGACGAAGCCGCGCAGCCGAGGGACGAAATATATTATGTGCGTTTCGGCTTTTT
>VGNF01000315.1 GCA_016866195.1 Chloroflexota bacterium
CCCCAATTTGGTGAAATCATCACCACAGATCCCCACGCCTTCAATGCATTGAAGTCCCAATATCCGGCTTTGGGAATTTCCTATCCGGTGCGCCATTACACCCAGTTCCTGTTCGAACGGCTGGAACAAATTAAGCCGCTGCTTAAGAAGGAAGTGAAGGCCAGGGTGGCCTATCATGATCCGTGCTATTTGGGTCGGGCGAACAACGTGTATGACGAACCGCGCGAGCTGCTCAAGAGCATCCCCGGTGTGGAGCTGGTGGAGATGTCGCATCAGCGTGTCAACAGTCTGTGCTGCGGTGGGGGAGGCGGGGGGATGTGGCTGGACGGTTTCCAATGGGAGAAAGCCCACACACGACTCTCCGAATGGAGGGTTAAAGAGGCGATCACGGCTCAGGCGGATGTGCTGGCAGTTGCCTGTCCTTACGAGCCTCCGCGGTTTGAAGATGCCACCAAGACCGTAGAAAATTCCTCCCAACTGAGGGTTCGAGAGATCACCGAGTTGCTGGCCGAATCCATGGAAATCTAGGAGGTGCGCCATGAAAATCGCAGTTCCGATCAAGTTTGTCCCTGATCTGGTCGAGGAACTTACCATTGATTCGAGCGGCGCCGCGTTGGATACGTCCTGGCTGCGCCTGATCATCAACGAATTCGATGACCATGCCATCGAGCAGGCGATTTTGCTCAAGGAACGGAATGGAGGCGAGGTCACGATCCTAGCGGCCGAGGCGGAAGGACTCGACGATATCCTCTTCACCGCTGCCGCAAAAGGCGCGGACCGCCTGATTAAATTTACCGGTGATTTTGGTGGAGGGTTGAACAGCCATGCTGCGGCGCGCATGTTGGTGGACACCATGCGCGAACTCCAGCCGGATCTGATACTGACCGGCGTCCAGGCGCATAACGATCTGGATGGATCAGTGGGTCCTCTTCTGGCAGAGTTGCTTGGAATGCCGTACCTGGGTTATGTTGCGGGAGTGACTTGCCCGGGGGATCAGGTGATCACGCGGAAGGAATATCCCGGCGGGATCATCGCCGAAGTGGAGGTCCGGCTGCCTGCAGTTTTAGGCATCCAGGCTGCTGAACAACCTCCGCGATACATCGCATACACCAAGATCCGGCAGGTTATGAGCACAGCAAAAATCGAGGAACGTCCTGTGGTTGACCCGGGGTCGACCGCCGGCGTTACGGTGAGCCGGATGTTCAAACCGGAGGCCGGGCAGCGTGCAACCATTCTCGAGGGATCCGTGGAAGAAGTGACCGACAAGCTGGTTGCCGTTTTCCGGGACCATGGGGCTTTCTAGGAAGGAGAGCACAATGGGTCAGGATGTCTTTGTTGTGGTTGAGTATCTGCGCAGGGAGGTGTCGGATATTTCCTATGTCATGCTGGCCGCCGCCCGCCAACTGGCACAGGGATGCGGAGGCAACGTTGTGGCTGTACTTCTCGGTCAAAATGCCAAGGAATTGACCGGATCGCTGTCCGCGGACCGAGTTCTGTACTGCGACCATCCCTCCCTGGCGGATTTCAATCCGGATGCATACCGGGCTGTGATCATGAACCTGGTGAAGGAGCAATCCCCACGCGCGGTGTTGTTCGGGCACACGACCATCGGTACGGATGTTGCCGGACTGATTTCGGAGGGATTATCGCTTCCGTTGGTCAGTTCGTGTCTGACCCTTGGGGCGGATGGAAAATTCATCAGCCAAATCTGCGGTGGAAAGATCATGGTGGAAGGCGAATTGCCCGCTCCATCGGCGTTGATCACCGTAGTACCGGGAGGCTATAAGTCGGAAGAAGGGAAGGCCTCCAAACCACCGGAAGTGACCGCCCTTGCCGCCCCCGCATTGGAAAACCTCCGCCTCGCATTAAAAAAGTACATCGAACCGGACGCCGGCGATGTGGATATATCCAAGGCTTCGCTGCTGATCGCCGTCGGACGCGGCATTCAGAATAAGGATAATCTTGATCTTGTCAACGAACTGGCGGCGGCTACCGGCGGAACCGTGTGCGCCTCGCGGCCGGTGGTGGATCAGGGTTGGCTGCCGACGACACGTTTGGTCGGGAAATCTGGCAAGCGGGTAAAACCAAAAATCTACCTCGCGCTCGGAATCAGCGGCGCGCCTGAGCATGTGGAGGCAATTGGCGAAAGCGACGTGATCATCGCGGTCAATACCGATCTTAATGCGCCCATCTTCAACGTCGCCAAATTTGGAACAACCCTCGACCTCCTGGAAGTGGTGCCTCAATTGACCGAAAAGGTCAGGCAGATACAGGCCAGTTAGCAACATGTCATACGAACAGATCAAATCCATCCTGGTGCTGCTGGGACTGCTGGCATCCCTTGGAATATTCCTGCGATATGCCTGGCGGTTGTTGTGGGTCAATTTGCGGCGCGGTCAATCCAGTCCGTCTTTTCAAAATTGGGGTGAGCGAATCAAGGGATTGGTTGTGTTTGTCGCCGGTCAGTGGAGGCTGTTCCGTTTCCGGCTGCCGGGCGCGGCACACTTCTTCATATTCTGGGGGTTCCTGCTGCTCTCCCTCACCATCCTCCAGGCCATCGTCGAGGGTTTGATGGCGTTCACAAACCCGGCCTTCCTCCTGCCGGTGATCGGCACCTGGGGGCCTTTGGCGTTCGTCCAGGATTTCTTTGCCCTGTTCGTTGTCGCAGGCGTCGTGTATGGACTGTACCTGCGCCTGGTCGTTAATCCGGATCGCTACCGCGGAAGCCACCGGGGCAAGGGCGTGAAAGTGTTGTCCTTCATCCTGACGATCATGCTCAGCCTGCAGGTGATGAACGGTCTCCGCATCAACCTTGGAGAGGATCCTCTTGAACGATATCGGCCGGTCTCCGCACTCATTGGCGGCATCTTCGCCGGATTCTCAAGCGAGACACAGTCTGTTCTCGAAGAGATCTCCTATTGGATTCATCTCGGCGTGGTCCTGCTATTCCTGACTGAATTGCCTCAAGGCAAGCATTTCCACATCGTCACCTCGGTTCCGGCGGTTCTGCTGCGAGACCTCGAGCCGCGCGGCCGCTTACCAAAACCATCCGGCGTAGATGGCGCTGCCGGCGTGGGAAAGGTGGAACAATTCCGTTGGCGTACCATGCTCGATTTTTACACATGCACTGAATGCGGCCGCTGTCAGGAGATGTGCCCGGCGTACAGAAGTGGTTCGCCTCTATCACCAAAATTGCTCATTATGTATCTCCGCAGGAACCTGGAAGACCGCGGAGCTGCCCTCTCTGCAAAGCGGACGAATGGGGTCCTGTCCAAATCTCTGACGGGGGAGGTGATCGGCGAAGAAACCTTGTGGAGTTGCACCACTTGCTACACCTGCGATCAGGAATGCCCGCTCTTCATGCAGCATGTCAATCCGATCGTTGAGATGAGGCGGCATCTGATCTTGGAAGGTCACATGGACAAGATGCTGCAAGAGGCTCTTGCCAACCTCGGCCGATACGGCAACTCACTCGGGCAATCCGAACGCATGCG
>VGNF01000316.1 GCA_016866195.1 Chloroflexota bacterium
GCCCAACGACTCGCAATCGCCCGCGCCTTTCTCAAGGATGCCCCGATTCTCATCCTCGACGAACCCACGTCCAGTCTCGATCCTGAAACTGAGGCGCTTCTCGAGGAATCCACCCGCGCCCTGATGCGCGGCCGGACCGTAATCACCATCGCGCATCGCCTGAACACCATCTTCCAGGCGGATTCAATCATCGTCCTCGATGGCGGCCGGATCATCGAACAAGGAACCCATCGTGAACTGCTTGCGAATCGCGGCTTGTACGCAGCCTTGATAAGAACCCACCTATACCCAGGTGAGGAGAACACCTCAGGGGACTCATCGATGGATCCACCTCCTACCAGCGATTCCCGATCACTTGCGGTTAATCCCCGGTCTGCCGTGTATGTCCCATCGATACCGGCGGCCAAAGGTCCACGTGATGCTGTCCACGGTGGGAAAATCCTCCCCCGTTTGCTCTCCTTCCTTAATGGGGAATGGCCGCGGGTGGCGCTCTCGGTTTGCATTGGAGCGGGGACCATTGGGTCCAGTATCGCATTGATGGGGACCTCGGCCTGGCTGATCTCTACCGCCGCTTTGCACCCCTCCGTGGCTGACCTGGGTGTATCGGTAGTTGGGGTCCGATTCTTTGGCATTGCACGCGGCCTGCTGCGGTATGCCGAACGCCTCGTATCGCACGAGGTCACCTTGCGCCTGCTTTCCCGCCTGCGAACGTGGTTTTATGAAATACTCGAACCACTCGCCCCGGCGCGTTTGACGGAATTCCGCGCAGGGGACCTGCTCGCGCGCATCATCGGTGACGTGGAGACGCTGGAAAACTTTTACGTGCGCGTGGTCTCCCCGCCCATGACGGCCATCCTCGTCGGATTGTTGACCGCCATTTTCCTGGCTGCTTTTCATCCGCTGCTGGCTCCGGTGTATCTGGCATTCTGCCTCGGCGCGGGGCTGCTCCTCCCCGCTCTTGTACAATTCCTGAGCCGCCGTCACGCTATCCAGACTGTTCAGCTGCGCGCCGAACTGCACGCCTGCCTTGTGGATGGCATCCAGGGCATGGCAGACCTGCTGTCGTTCGGGCGGGAAGGTCAACGGCTGAGCGAGGTCTCCTCCATTGGACTGCGCTATGGAGATGCTCAACGTCGCATGGTGCGGGTGTTGGGATTTCACTCCAGCTTATCCCTTCTGGTAACTCACCTGGGTTCGTGGAGCGTGCTCTTCCTGTGCATTCCGCTGGTCGAGGATGGAGCCCTGGCCGGTCCGATGCTTGCCTCACTCACTCTGCTCACTCTGGCCTCCTTCGAAGCGGTGACCCCAATGGCGTATGCCGCCCAGATGTGGAACGCCTCCCGTGAAGCAGCGTTGAGATTGTTTGAGATTGTGGATATGGAGCCGGTGGTCATCGACCGGCTGCCAACCACCAGCAGGCGATCCCACCCGATTTCGAACGACGAAATTCGTATTAAGAACGTAACCTTTGCATATCCCCGCCAGCCTGAGCCGGTGCTTCGTGACATAACCTTCGACATTCACCCTTCGAAGACAATCGCAATTGTTGGACCGAGCGGAGCCGGGAAAAGCACCCTGGCAAATGTACTGCTCCGATTCTGGGATTTCGATTCGGGAGAGATCACCTTGGGCGGAGAATCGCTGAAAAGGCTGGAGCAGGACGAAGTCCGTGCGCGAATCGGATTGATTTCCCAAAATCCCTATCTCTTCAACACATCCATATACGAAAATTTGCGGTTCGCGCGCCGAGGCGTTACCCGTGAGGAGATCGAATCTGCCGCCAGGGACGCTCAGATCCATGAATTTATCCTCCGCTTGCCAAAAGCCTACGACACCCTCGTGGGCGAACAGGGGTTACGGCTTTCGGGAGGGGAACGCCAGAGGCTTGGGATTGCGCGCGCGTTAATCAAGGACGCACCGATCGTGGTTCTGGATGAACCGACGGCCAACCTGGATGCGCTTACAGAAAGGCAGGTGCTTGAAACGTTGTACCACGTGATTGGACAAAAGACCTCGCTGTGGATCACCCACCGTCTGATTGGCCTGGAACGTGTTGACGAAATCCTAGTAATGGAACGCGGGTTGATCGCAGAGCGTGGGACGCACGACTCGCTGATCAAGCAGAACGGCCTGTACAGCCGGATGTTCGAATTGCAAAATCGCATGCTCGAAGCCTGAATTCGGGAAAACCGAGCTTGCGCCCCACTCGGGCGCGTGCTATAATGCCTGCATTCCCCCCCTGCTTGACAGATCGTTTCAGCAGCACCACACTCTGTCCTCCCGCGTGTGGGGACCGCAACCACTACCTTGAGAGTTATCCCTTCCCTGCTATCACATTCCTGAGGCAATTCACCAGCCCGTCCGAGAGGGTTCTGGTTTCATTCCCATTCCCATTCCATCCTGCTCATACGAGAACAACCCCATGAAAATCCTAGAACTTGAGAACCAACCGCTGCCCCAATTGCGCGGCATGGCAAAAACGCTGGAAATTCCGAACGCCAATCGTTTGAAGAAGGAAACACTGGCCATGCTCATCCGCGAGGCCGAGGCACAGAAGGAGGGCATTGAGCTGCGCGGCGGGATTCTCGAGATCATGAGCGAAGGCATCGGATTCCTGCGCGCCACGAATTACCGGATCAGCGATCAGGACGTATATGTCTCGCAAGCCCAGCTGAGAAAACATGATCTGCGGGCCGGCGGGGTCGTCATTGGCCAGGTGCGGCCTCCGCGTGAAAGCGAGCGTCACTTTGGATTGCTCAAGGTGGAATCGATCAACGGACAGGATCCGGAGGAAGCCTCCCGCCGGCCGGTATTCGAAAGTCTCACCCCGATTTTCCCGGATACCCGCTTCGATCTCGAGGTCGATCACGATACGCTCGCCCCGCGCCTGATCAACCTGGTTACTCCCATCGGCCGCGGTCAGCGCGGATTGATCGTCTCCCCTCCCAAGGCGGGCAAGACCACCATCCTGAAACAGATCGCCAATTCGATTTCGACCAAGTATCCGGACGTTCATTTGATCATCGCGCTCATCGGAGAGCGCCCCGAGGAAGTAACGGACATGGATCGCTCCGTCGACGCCGAAGTGGTCGCCTCCACCTTCGATGAACCGGTTACCTCGCACGTCCGCACTGCGGAATTGGCGCTCGAACGTGCCAAACGACTCGTGGAGATCGGCCGGCATGTCGTCATCTTGATGGACTCGATCACCCGTCTCGCCCGCGCGTACAATCTGGTGGTCAATCCATCCGGTCGCACGCTCTCCGGCGGCATGGATCCCTCCGCCTTGTATCCTCCCAAACGATTCTTCGGCGCGGCGCGTAATGTGGAAGAGGGCGGATCCCTGACGATTATCGCCACCTGCCTGGTGGACACCGGTTCCCGCCTGGACGACGTGGTCTACGAAGAATTCAAGGGAACCGGCAACATGGAGCTTCACCTGTCGCGCAAGCATCAGGAACGCCGCATCTA
>VGNF01000317.1 GCA_016866195.1 Chloroflexota bacterium
TTTTAATATCGATTGCCGGGCGATCTAATTACAGATGCACTATGACAGCTACCTAATCTCCCATCGTTATCGTTATAGTCACCCCTTGAAAGTGCTCCCACTTTAAAGATGCTCCAACCTGTAGGAAGGCCCCCTTTGAAGTCCTCTACAAATCGGTTTGCCGCATCTATGCAGTTGGGTCCAAACTTATAGCGATCAGGAGTCCCATTGCCAGCTTCTTCCCTCTCATGGAGCAGGCAATCCCATCCGTACCTACAGAAGTCCTGAATCATGGTATTCCATATATCCTTCAGTACTTCCCGGTCATCCATGTATTGATCGTCATCTAACCAAGAGGGAAATTCTGGTGGCTCTAATCCATAAAAGTTTGCATCGGTGTCGGAAGGTAATATAGGAGCGCTTACTAAAAATAATGCCAGAAAAATAATAAATTTGTGCTTGTTGCTCATGGCTTCATCACGGTTGTTAGTAACGAGAATGCTGATCCTGGCAGATTTCTTAGCTTGATGTTAAGACTGATACTGCCAGTAGATCCTGCTGATATATTGTAAATATCAACGGGTATCATTCGCTCACTTTTGTAATCTATAAAATGGGTTCTTATGTTATTTACCATGAGGTCTTGTGATAGCGAATCTACTATGCGACCGAAATTTACTTTAACATCGGAGCTTTTCGGTATACCTCGTATGGCTAGGTAGGCAGCGCCATTGATGTTTCCGGTATTTCCATAGAACACATGGAATGTCTGCGGGCGTCCTTGTCGTATTAAATTCAAACCGACAATGTCCACCCATATTTTCGGCGCACGCCCCTCCTCAATCGCGAATCCCCCCGGCAAGGTTGCAACCGAATTATCCGGGCGCGTAATCACCACATCCCAAACCCCTCGCGGTTTTCCGGCAAGGTCAAACGTGGCATTGAGCGTGGTGCCGCCATTTCCGGCATTGACCGAGGTTCCCTCGATATCGGTTTGTCCGTCCTTTTTCAGCTTGACCGTCATCCCCTCAACAAATCCGCTGCCGGTGATTCGGACGGAAACCGTGCCGATATCTCCGCCCGCCTGAGGCTGGATTTTCATTTCCTTGCATTTACCCGCCGCACCCGCATTCGCGATGGCTTGCAATTCGGCCTGCGCCAAGGCTCTGTGGTAAATCGATACTTCATCCAGATGACCCGCCATGAAGCCGATCTGTTCGGCTTGTCCCATCGTCAATGGCGCGTCGGGATTGATAATGACCGCGTCGTCCACAATCACCGCACCAAGTTGCACACCATCGATGAAGGCTCTCCATTCGTTCCCTTTTCTCGTCACAGCCAAGTGGTGCCATTGACCCACGCTCGGCGAGAACCCACCGAATGCGAGAAACCGTTGAGGACCTTCGGCCGCGGTGAAGTGAAATTCTAGCTGCCCCCCTCCTAACGCAAAGAACCACTTGGGTACTCCGCCGGGGCCTTCGTCGTTGCCAATGAAGATATGGCTTGGATGGCCGAGACTGCCACCTCCTTCCGCGCTGAGAGAAGCCCATAGCTCGATAGTAAAATCGCTGGCGCCAAAAGCCCAGGCATCGCTGTCTGGTACATCAACGTAGTTCGTTCCGTCGAAGCCCAGCGCACCGCCCACTTTGCCGGGCGAGGCTACTGGATTGCCAAAAAATGCACCTAGATGAGTCCCGACACGGTCAGAGGCTAAATTGCCTTCCGTTTCGTCGAGCGGCCACCACGCGATGATGCCGGAAGGTGGTGGAACACATTGGTTTGCCGCCTGTGCGGTCGCCGCGAGTATCGTCAAAGCGATTAGGAAAAATAGTCTTCTGAAGCAATGGGTTACGATATTCATTGTAATTCTCCTCCCAGGTATTGAGTGGGTTTTCGTTGAAACAATAGAATTTCCACCAGATTCAGCCGTGACATCAGCGCTTTTGCCCTCGCCAGCGCATAGCGTACCCAAACCCAGTCGATACTGGCGTAGCTGTGGCTGCGGTAACAATGCGGATCGACCACGCGTCAGTTGCCTTCCGCGACCACCACGGTGCCTTGGCAAATCAGCGCCAGCGACGACTCCAGCGTAACCCATTGGTGTTCTGGTCCGGGAAGCCCTCCTCAATGTTGAAGCGCAGACCGTATTCATACTGCGTCTTCGGCCACGTCGGCTCGTTGCTCTTCGAATTGAAGGTAGGATGCTTCGTCATCACCTGCGCCGTCGAGTTAGCTTGTTGAAAACCTCATTTGAGCTTCGCTTTGAATGAGGAGTTTGATCTTGTCGGTTTGTACATCTTTTTATTGCAAGATTCAACGTACCTTTTTAGTGGGTTTTTAGTGGGCTATTTATTCTGTCCATCTGGCGATAAATTGGCATACGGCGAACAGTCCCTCGAACTCCCGCTGGAATTCAAGTTTGATCAAACCGTCAGTTGGTAACCGGTTCGCTTCCAACAACCGACGCCTACTCGCTGATCGAGCCGGGCTGAGAGCCCCTTGCGCCTGCGCCGGTTCAAGCACGCCAAACGCACGGATGACAAACTCTCGCCGCCTCCTTTTCCCGGCCCAAGACTCAAACCGCTCTCTCAAGCCTGCCTCCATCACATTCCCTAGTTGACTGGGCCCCGCCACGAGGGCACTCGCAACCATTGAAAGTTCTATCCTTTCCGGCAGCGGAAGCTTGGGCATCTGGCAGACGAACCTGACGCTACTGGATATCTGCCTCCCTGCTGGAATGACGAGCTTTCATCCGGCGTGCGCCGGCATGGCGGGCTCCATCGCCCATGGACTCCAGCGCAGCCGACGTCTGCCGGTGCGGTGCTTGGATGATCCTGAAACCGGCAGTTGAGCGATTCAAAATCCCGCTCGCCCAGAGCCTATCGGAGGGTGAGCGGGATTTTGAATCGCACCCCATGGGTGAACGTAGAACAGCCGCTCATGTTTCGACGTGGCCCGGCACGAACGACTGTTCTGCGTTCCAACAGCCGATTTTAGGATGATGACTGAGGATCAACATCAGCCGATTCTCCTGGCAAAATAATGTCACCTTCATCACCGCCGAGGAGAGCATCCGCCGTGGTTTGGGATATTTCCCCTATCGCTTTCACCCTCAATCTGGGTTCCTTTCAACTTCCCGTTCGCTGCTACGGGCTGTTTTTCGCCTCCACCTTCGTTTATGGCATCCTGATCTTCCGCTACATGCACCGGCGCGAGGGCCGCCCCGTGGACGAGGTCTACGTCTGGTCCTGTGGGTCATGGGCGCCACGGTCCTCGGGGCGCGGCTGGGCCATGTATTGATCTACGATCCCGGGTACTACCTGAGCCACCCCTGGGAAATTCTCATGGTGTGGAAGGGCGGACTGGCCAGCCACGGCGCGCTCGTGGGTATATTGGCGGGGGTATGGCTGTACTCGCGGCGGGCGACCGACCAATCCTTTCTCTGGG
>VGNF01000318.1 GCA_016866195.1 Chloroflexota bacterium
CTCCGCTGCGCTCCTCGGGCGGCATCGCCGCCGCCAGCGCTTTGCCCGCCCCCAGATGGAGCGGTAAACGTTGCCCGATCGGGAGGGCAAACCGCAGGGGGTGGAGCCCCTCGACCCGCTGCACCAGTATCCGCTTGAAACGAAGCCGCACGTAAAGCGACGCGGTCTCACCCGAGGTCTGGGCCAGCTCCTGCAGGACCGGCAGCGCCACGCGCGTCAACTCGTTCCCGAGCACGTAGGCGTGGGCAAGCGGAAGGACGGCCGCACCGAGGCGGTATCTTCCCCGTCGCTTTTCGGCAAATCCGTATTTCTCAAGAACCGAGACTATCCGAAGTACCGTGGCTTTGGACAGGTGGCTGGCGCGCCCCAGCTCCGTCACGCCCATCGGCCACCCCTCCTCCTCCAGGACGGCCAGCAGGTGGAGGGCGCGCTCCAGCGAACGCATCGGGCTGTTCTCTCGCTCTTTGATATCGCGCATCGGCATCGTTTCCTCGCTGGTTCATTCTGCGGAATATTGTTTTGCACTATACAATCAATAACCTCCTTTTTTCAAGAAAAAAACGGAAGCGCGTGGCTGAAACTCACCATGAATGAAAAGGCAATCGGATCATAATGATTGACAAACGAGACCCATAGCGCTTTATTGACCTGCCTATTTTATCGCTGACGGCTGCCCGCCGTTACTGGTTGGCAGGTTCCTTCCCGTATGCGTCATCATGGTGTGGGAATCAGGAATGACTGTTCCTGAGAATGTGCTCAATCCGGATGCCTATCTTCAGAGGCAAAACGCGAAGCGATGATTGCACCGCCATTGCCGGGATAAAATGATCTCGGGACAGAGATTGACAGACGAAAGCCGTAGAGGTCGCCCCGGGACTCGGGAAAGAGCCCGCAGCGCGTCGCTGCCCGGATGCCCGCCGGTTCGAAGAGCCAAGCGCCGCCGCGCAGGACGCGACGCGTTTCACTTGGTGATCAAGGCAGTATGATCAATGGCGTATTGCCTTCATAGACGAGCTCGTTGATCAGGAATTTTCTAAATATTTGGTCTAACAAAATCCTTGCTCCCCTTTGAACTACAATGAATTCATTCCCTTTCTCCAAAAGGATTTTTTTCAATTCCTTTAATGTATTTAACCCAGTATACTGCTCATAAGAGGCATCGTATTTGTCGGAATATAATTCAATTAATTCTTTCAAATACTTTTCGGTAGCAGCCCGGTCATCCTCGGGTGTTATGACTGAAAAGAACTTGATTCTTTTTATATCTTTAAAAATAAACCGCAAAAATTTATTCAATTCAAAAATGTTTAACGGATAGTTTTTATGAACGGCGACATGAATCGCATCTGGAGTGCAACATGAGGCCTTTTCGGGCACGGCTACGATCAAATTGTCGATATCGTTAATCACCTTCACGGCCTGACTCCCGATAAGAATCTTCTTTACTAAACCGGTCCTCTTTATGCCTATGAAAACTAAATTGTCAAAAGGTTCTTCCAGTAATTTACGTATAGTGATTACTAAGCTTTTCTCCGAAATGTGAAGTTTCACGCGGTTTCCTCTTGGTAGAATGGCGTCCGAAAGCCCTTTCAACTTATGACGTGCCTCTCTGTTGGCAATATCTATAAGCTCTATTTTAGTCTCATAAGGAGTCATAAGCGGCACTAAGGCAAAAGCTTCGTGAACCAAAAGCATTTCAGCGCCCACCCTCTTGCTCCAATCGTAGGCAAAACGCAGAAGATGTTCGGAATGAGGAGAGAGATCTATTAGTGCGATAAACCTTTTTTTCATAGTTGATTCCTTAAGGGATTCTATTGACTGTCCATAAAAAAGCGTAGGAATGATCTTCGATAATTCCCGGTCTTGTTTATGCTCACCCGATTGCCTCGAATTGAACATACTGGACGTGATTCATAAAAAAATTCACTTCCCAGGACGTCCGATAGTCCGGCGCTTCAAGCTTCAGTCCTTCAATAGATGACAGATGCCTGTGGCTTTTTCGACTTCCAATACAAACGCCACTCCCTTGCCGGGCTGATTTAAATCGACGGACCTGGTCACCGCGGCGAGAACATTTCCAGTTTTGTTCCTGTCTATAAGAGTCAAGACAACTTCTTTTTCAGGCTCGATGCAGACTCCGAAGAGTTTTGCATTCTCATGCACCCCTGTTCCACGACCTTTAATAATAGTCCCCCCTTCGGCCCCGGCTTCTTTCGCAGCAGTCACCACCTCTTCAGCAAAGCCTCTGTTCACGATCGTTACAATCAAATCAAAGTCGAGTGGACAGTAGTCAAGCATGAAGGTTTCCTCCCTATGCATTGTTTATGGCAGCGTTTCCAACAAATGGACCATACCGGTGAGACTTTTCAGGGGCACGACGAAAGCAATCCCTTTCCCGGGTTGGTTTAATTTGCCCTCTTCCGATATGGCCTGCAAAATTTTATCGACCATATCCTCCTCGGCAAGGGTGAGTATAATTTCTTTTTCCGGATCGAAATTCAGGCCCAAAACGTCGAGATAAACAGATTGGGGCGCCGTACCTCTTCCCAGCAGGATGGTCCCGCCTTTCGCCCCGGCTTCCTTGCTTGCGGCAACAACCTTGCTCGCCGTCCCTTCTTCTACAATCGTCACGATCACCTTATAGCGTTTGGCCGTCATCGCTTCATCCCCGTGTCAGCCTTCTTTTATACAAAAATCCCAGGATCAGAATGGAAAGTATGGGTGCCAGGGCGACCAGGGAAACCATACCGAATGCATCCAGAATGGGCTCTCTGTTATCCAGTTGTTTTGCAACTCCAACCGTCATCGACAGGATAAAGGTCACCGTCATCGGTCCGGTTGCCGCTCCCCCCGCATCAAAAGCAATGGCTACGAATTCAGAAGAGACAAACCGCATCAGCATCAATGCGATCAGGTATCCCGGCACAATAAAATACCAAATCGATATTCCAGTCAGAACCCTGATCATAGACAACGAAACGGAAAAGGCCACTCCGATACATAAAGCATAAAGCATGTTGTTTCTATTGATATATCCGCTGGATGTCTTTTCAACCTCCGTGACGAGAACCCGCACGGCGGGCTCGGCCATAATGACGGCAAATCCCAACAGAAACCCGATAGGAATCAGGATCCAATTGTATTTCAGCGAGCCGATGGTCATACCCATCAATTCGCCAACCGGCATAAAACCGATATGTACCCCCTGTAAAAACAGGGATAAGCCGACGAAGGTCAGCGCAACCCCTTTGATCATTTTTATGACCTGCCGCTTTGGCAGTCTCAACACAAAGAATTGAAACAAAGAGAAAAACAGCAAAAGAGGCGCCAGCGCAAAAGCGACGTCTCTGAATACGATATCGAAATCCTTGAATAATGTCAAAATCATGTAAAAAAAACCCCAACAATCAAGACGGCCAA
>VGNF01000319.1 GCA_016866195.1 Chloroflexota bacterium
TTTTTGGGACCGATGAAACGGATATGGTACTGCCCGGCCACATGCTGCATTTGAGTCTCCAGCTTTTTGCCCTCCTCCCCGTACTCCCGGAAACCGGCCGTTTCGATGATCGCCCAGCGGATTCCCTTCTGTCCGCACTCTTCCAGGATACCCGGCACCGTCCGGGCCGGTGTGATGATGACAGCCAGGTCGACATGGTCTGGAATATCGCCCACCGTGCGGTAGATGCGCCGGGTCTCGATCTTTCCGCCCCCGGGTCCGACCGCGTAGACGATCCCGTTGAAGCTGTATTCCACCAGATTCGCGATGATGTTGCGGCCCAGATTGTCGCTCTTTTCGGAAACGCCGATCACTGCCACGCTGGATGGATAAAAGATTTCACGCATGGGCGATGCCTCTCCTGACCATGGTATGCTGCGAATTTGTTTCAGGGCTTATTATAACGATGGAACAGAATAACCAGGATTCGATCGAAGGGAGACTGCGCAACTCCTGACCAGCTTGCATCTGAATCGCCGGTTTCTCGTATGTATCCGTGATGGCTGAGACCATCAGAAGGAGAAATGAATGACCGGAAACGAAGAAATTGCGGAGCAGGAACAGAAACGCAGAAAGGTGATCTACAGGCACACGGCCAACACACCTGTCTATGGTTTGGGTTTTCTCGGGGCGCTGGTGTACTACATCCAACACGCCGATACGATCTGGATCGGCTTGCTTGGGGTGCTCAAAGCCATCTTCTGGCCGGGCATGCTGGTGTATGAACTGTTGAAGTTTCTGGAGATGTAATCCGCAGGCGCGCTTGTATTTTTTTATGGGTTTCCTGCATGAGTTGAACGAGGTGCACCTGCCGCCCGCTCGCAAGGACATCGAGCAATTTCGAGAGTGGCTAAAGCCGCGGGCTTTCCACGCAGCTAATCGCAGAGTCCGCCAAGAACGCAGAGAAGCCCTTTTGTCCTGCTCTGCGAACTCTGCGTTCTCCGCGGTAAAATGAAATCAGCCCATCCTTTTAGCCACTGCCGTAATTTCCTGCTTCTTGCATAAAAAACCTTTACCAAAAGAGGTCGAAATACGGCAGGAAACCGGCACTCGCGTTAAGCTATTAGTGCTGCACCCTGTAAAAAATTCTTGTAACCGGGCCTTTTGCCACCGATTCAGTCAGAACAGAAGCCGAGGGAATTCAGGGATTATCCGAATTGCTCTGGCGTGAATTACGATGGAGATCCCTCTTCATTCAACGCTTCACCTTGCGGCTGGAGGGTGTGACCTTACGCTTCGAAAGTTGAGAGATAAATTCGGCGATCCACCCAGCCACCACATCTGGCTGTTCCGCCATCGACATGTGACCCGCTCCCTCCAGGATCTTCAATTGCGCCCCGGCGATGGATTCCTTCAGGTATTCGGAATACTTCGGCGGGGTCATTTTGTCCTCCGAACCACACAGGATCAACGTGGGGATTTGAATCTCCGGCAGCTGTGCGGTGACGTCGAACCGGTCGCAGGCTTGAAAATCTCCGAGCATGACCGTCGGGCGCATTTCCAGCATGACCGCTTTGGATAGTTCCTTTATGCGGGGCGACACATCCGCGCTGAAACAATTCTCATTGATCGTATCCACGGCAGATTCGAACAAATTCGGCGAGCCCAGGGCGGTCAGGATTGCAGGAGCTACGCGCAGCCTCGAGCCGCTGCCCAGCAGGATCAATCCCGCAGCCTGTTTGGGATACTTCAACGCGAATTGAAGCGCAATCGCCCCGCCCATTGAGACTCCCGTCAATACCGCCGATCGTAATTTCAATCCGTCCATGAAATCATGAATGTCATCGGCATATGCCTCGACATTCTGCCGGCCCACTCCTTCTGATCTTCCGTGGCCGGGCAGGTCCGGGGCGTAGATCACACACTGCGGCAGGCGCCGGATTTGGGGCGGCCAGGAGGAATAATTTCCACCTGCTCCGTGGATCAGGAGGATCGGCGGAAATTTCCTGTGGCGGTCACCTGGGGAGTGGAAAAAATAGTGGAGCTTCGAAGCGCTGGGCATTATCTTGGTCGTGCATGAAGCAGACGATCCATGGCTTCCTCGGTCAACGGTATGTACACCTGAACCTTGGTCCCATGCCCCGGTGCGGAATCGATCTGAAGCAGACCGCTGACCAGTTCGGCGCGCTCACGCAGGTTGACCATCCCCAGGCTGCTGCTGGTACGCTTGTCATACGATTGAGCCACCGCTTTCACGTCGAAACCAACTCCGTTGTCGGCGATCTCCAGCAGGGCGATCCCCACATCCATCTGGTGCAGGCGCACAGCGATCGTTTCCGCTGCGGCGTGCTTGCGGGCGTTGTTAACCGCTTCTTCGATAATGTAAAAGATCACACCCTGTTTGCCCATCTCCAGCTGTCCCGTTACCCGCTCGTCGATGCTGATGGTCACCTTCTGATTGTAAGTTTCCAGCATTTTATCCGCCATGGCCTGCAGGGCTGCCGTGAGCCCCTGGGATTCAAGGATCAGCGGACGCAGCGTGAAGAGCATGTGACGGATCTCCTTGGTGGTTTTGTGCGCCAGCTCCTCCAGCTTGACAAAATCCTCCCCCGCGGCATTGACGTCCTTTGCCAGGATGCGCTTGGTGATGTTGAGGCGCATGGCCATTGCCGCCACGGACTGGGTGGGACCGTCGTGCAGGTCGCGCGCCAGTTTCTTGCGCGCCTCCTCGTGCACCTCCACCATGCGCTCCTTCTCCTCCACCAGGTCCTGGTAGAGACGCGCGTTCTGGATCGCGATCACGGATTGGCGGCCGATGATCTCCAACAGGGAACGGCGATCCTCCGTGAAATATTTTGGTTCGGGATGGGCGAACAGGAGGACCCCATAGACGTTGAATCCGCTGCGCAGCGGGAAGCAGTATCCACTGGTGCAGTTTCTCAACGCGATCACACGCCCCAGCTCCGGGTCGTATCCCACATCCTTGAAAATGACGGGCTCCCCCTCGTCCAACGCCTTCTTGAGCACGCCTTCTGCGCCGTCGAAGGTCACGCGCATATCCGCGCTGGTGAGCCTGCGTGCGGAGCCGACGCGCAGCTTTCCGGCGTTGAACAACATCACCGCCCCGACCAACGGATCAGCGATCAGCGCGTCCGGATCCGGGTTCAGGGCGGTGGCGCTCATATCCAGGGCGGATTCGAGCACGCGCTTGTAACTCAGGGTGGAGGAAAGCGTGGAGGTCAGTTCATAGATGGCGCGCAAGCGCTCGCTTTGCACGGCGCGCTTCTTCTCCTCCGTGTTCAGGAAAACTTCGCGGTTCTTGCGCATATGTTTGATCAGGCGTTTGCCCAAAATGCCAAACACCAATCCCATCGAGGCCAGTATGGCAACCAGCGTGATCGC
>VGNF01000320.1 GCA_016866195.1 Chloroflexota bacterium
CAGAAGCTTGCCGGCCTCCATGATCGCACGCGTGACCGCCACGTCGTCCGGGCTGGGTGTCGGGTCACCGCTGGGATGGTTGTGGACCACGATGATCGCCGGCGCGTTTTTCCGCACAGCCTCCTTGAAGATCTCCCCCACCCGCACCTGGGAGGAATTCACCGATCCCTTGTAGACCTCCACTACCTCCAAAACCCTGTTCCGGCGATCCAGCAAGATCACCTTTAAATGCTCCTGTTCCAGCGCGGACATTTCGAGGGAAACCAGAGCCGCCGCATCCGCAGGGCTGTTGACGGCCGGCCGTTCCTCCGGAGATTCCAGCGTAAGCCTGCGTCCCAACTCAATGGCAGCCTTGATCTGCGCCGCCTTTGCCTCACCCAATCCATGCTGGTCCATCAACTCGGCGAAGGGTGCCCGGTGCAATCCCGAAAGTCCTCCAAATCGACTGAGCAGTCGCTGGCCCACGGCCACCGCGCTTTCGCCTTTCACACCCACGCGCAGCAGGATGGCGATCAGCTCGGCGCTGGTCAATGCCTGCGGACCCAGGGAGGCCAGCCGCTCGCGCGGACGGTCTGATTCCTGCAAATCCATGATGCGGTACACGGGTTTCGGCTCCGGTTGTGTCATGGCAAGACTCCTCCGTAAGGAATGGAGGATATTTTACAGGGATTCGCGAATCATGCCCTTGCTTGACAGCCCCTCCCCCCTCAATTAGAATACGCTTCGCCTTGTCAAACGGCCTGTAGCGCAGTTGGGAGCGCGCCTCAATCGCACTGAGGAGGTCAGGGGTTCGAATCCCCTCAGGTCCACCAGATTTACGATTGTCGATTGTCGATTGTCGATTGTCGATTTACGATTGACGATTGTGCAGGCGTAAACCAAATCGTAAATCTGAAATCAGAACATCGAAAAATCGTCCCGGGCCCATAGCGCAGTTGGGAGCGCGTCTCAATGGCATTGAGAAGGTCGGGGGTTCGAATCCCCCTGGGTCCACCACAACAAACCGTTCATCTGAAAAAGAGAGCGGTTTGTTTCCTTACCGGGATTTGAATTCGAGTTTTGCCACACGATTCGTGAATGCAGTGTTTAATCGACCGAAGTTGATCCGACCAACATGATCAAACAGGAATTGGTTGACCGGGTTCCACTTTTAATGCCTGTTGTATAATTGAAACATGTTAAGAGTAAAAGTTCCCCGCAGGCGGCTAGCCGCATTTTGCCGCAAATACCGGATCCAGAAACTGGCATTTTTCGGCTCGGTGCTGCGCGAAGACTTCCAGCCTACGAGTGACGTGGATGTGCTGGTGGAATTCGAAGAAGGCTACACGCCGGGACTTGCATTCTTTGCCATGCCCGAAGAATTAAAGAAAATCATTGGTCGGGAGGTTGACCTTCTCACGTACCAAGGAGTGCAGGCCAGCAGGAACCCCATCCGCCGAAAGGCAATCCTGGAATCCGCTCGGGTTTATTATGTCGCGTGATGACGCCTCGATATTCTAGAATCCTCACGCGCCGCGCTGGAATACACGCAGGGCAAAACGAGGGATGATTTCTCCAGAGACCCAATGTTGCAGGATGCCGTTGTTCGCCGCCTCGAAATCATCGGCGAAGCATCGGGCAGGGTTTCGGAGGAAACGCAGCAGAAATATCCTCACCTTCCGTGGCAGGCCATGAAGGGGACGCGAAACAAAATTATTCACGAATACGACTCGATCGAACTCAGTATTATTTGGGATATCCTCCAACAGGACCTTGCCGAGCTGGAAAAATTAGTTTCCTGATCCGAAGAGCTAAAACCTTCCTTGATCCATGCTATAATAGCGCCCAATATTCAAAGGTCACGGCAGGAGTAGTACGCCATCCCGTCAGCGAGAAGGGAAGGAACGGTGCGAGCCCTTCAATGGCAATCACGGGAATGCATTTCAAACAAGGTTGAACTCGCCTGCCGCTCGCAAGAGGGACCTGGACGGTGAAGCCGAGTAGTCGTCCGCGGGAACGCCCGTTACAGCGATCAAAGCGCGGTCGAAAGCCGGCAGGTCCAACGGCAAGGGTGAAAGCCCGCAACTTGCAACCTGCAACCTGCAACCTGCAACCTGCAACCTTCAGACCTTCGATCGAATTCGGGTGGTACCACGGAGGCATTCCTTCGTCCCTGAGCGGATGGAGGAATTTTTATTTTCTTGAATTGAAAATATACAATGGCATCTGGTATAAAAAGCATCAACGAGGTGTGAATGGCAGCCAAAAAGAAGATCAAAAAGAAACCCGCTCCGAAAAAGACGGTGAAAAAGACTGGAGGCTCGGTTTCATCGAAGGCAAAGAAGAAGATCGCTCCCAAGAAACCGCCTGTGAAGAGCGGCAAGGGTCGGGCTGGGGCAGGCGGATCCGCAAAGACCCGTTCGAAGCCGGCCAAACCCATGATGTCCATCGAGACGGTCAAGACAATGGCCATGCTGGTGCCGCCCATACCTTACCAAAAGCAGGTGGTTGCTGCCGCGCCGCGGGCGAAAAAGGAGAAACCCAGCGCCCGTCCCACGGCTGCCCGCCCGGAACGGGCTTACAACGTCCAAGCCATCGAGAAGAAATGGCAGGTCAAGTGGGAGCAGGATAAACTGTATCGCTCGGTGATCGACACCGGCAAGCCCAAGCATTATGCATTGACCATGCTGCCATACACCTCAGGCGACCTGCACTTCGGTCACTGGTACCCGATGGCACCGTCCGACGCGCGCGCCCGCTTCAAGCGCATGAACGGATACAACGTGCTGTTCCCAATCGGCTTTGACGCCTTCGGCCTGCCCGCCGAGAATGCGGCCATCAAGCATAAGACCCATCCCAAGGAATGGACCTTCAAGAACGTCGAGCGCATGCGCGGGCAGTTGAAGGGCCCCGGCGCCATGTTCGACTGGGAGCGCGAAGCCATCTCCGCCGACCCCGGGTATTACAAGTGGACCGAATGGTTCTTCATCAAATTGTTCAAGGCCGGTCTGGCCTACCGCAAGCTGTCGCCCGTGGACTGGTGCCCGAATTGCAATACCACGCTGGCGCGCGAACAGGTCTGGGGGGAGGACCGTCATTGCGAGCGCTGCGGCACGCCGGTCATAAAGAAAGACCTGGAGCAGTGGTTCTTCAAGGCCACCCAATACGCCAACGAACTGCTGGACTTCGACGAGATCGACTGGCCGGAGCGCGTCAAGACCCTGCAGACGAACTGGATCGGCCGGAGCGAGGGGGCCATGGTCACTTTCAAGACCGCGCCCGCCGGCGAAGGGCAAGCCGGCGATTCGTTCGAGATCTTCACCACCCGCCCGGACACGTTGTGGGGCGCGACCTTCATGGTCTTTTCGCCCGAACACCCGCTGGTGGACAAAAG
>VGNF01000321.1 GCA_016866195.1 Chloroflexota bacterium
CCAACGCGGCCGGTGGACTTTACGGATGGGTAGAATTTCTTGGGGGCAGCCGGGTTTGCCGGATTGCCCCGTTCGACTACATTGAATTTCACGGTCATGGATACTCCTCTCTTGTGGCTGGTGCGGGAGACGACGCTGTCACCCTGCTTTGACACCAGTTTACAAAATTGAAAGGTCCATGTCAACCGGCAATTTCGGCTTCCCCTGGCAAATTCGGGGATGAAGCGCGGGTATAATCGGCCTCAATCTCGAACACTCCATTCGATTTGCAACGATACACCGGAACAAAAGGCAAAGGTGTACTTCGATAACCGGACCACGGGTTTTCTCGCCGCCCTGATCCCCCTGCTCCTGGGAATCTTGATGTACTACTATTCAAGAAACCGCAAGGTGTACAGGGGATTCTTTTATTGGTTGACTGCGATCATGATCATCGGTCTGGGATTTTTGCTGCTGGTCTTGCGCGGGATCATCCCCGATCTGCTCTCGGTCGTGGTTGCAAACTTGGTTGTCACCTATGGCGGAATTCTGGTTTACGAAGGATTTCAAATCTTCTTCAAGCGCGGAGGGCGGAATCATTATCTGTACGGCCTCCTGGGTCTGTATACGCTGGTTCTGGTGTACTTCACCTATGCCCAGCCGGATATCAATACCCGCATAATGGTTTCGTCAGCCGTTTCGTTCATATTGAATTTGATGATCGGCTATATACTGTTCTTCCATTCGCCGCTGCGTTTGAGGCCGGCAGCCCGGACTGCGTCCTTGAACGCATTCTTCCTGGCGCTGGTCTCGTTGCTGAGAGGGGGGTTTACCCTGCAGCTGGATCGACCAACAGACTTGTTCACGGACCAGTCCGTCTTTTGGTATACGCTGGCGTTTATTGCCGGCCTGATCGTATGGGCGTTTTCCTTCTTTGTGATGAACAGTGCGCGCGTCGAGCTGGAACTCGAGGATGCGCGCCAGGAACTGGTAAAGATCGCCAACACCGATGCACTGACTGGAATTGGGAATCGTCGCTGGTTCTTCATCAACGCCGCCAATGAATTTCAGCGGGCAGTGCGCAGCGGTCGGGGACTGGCCTGCCTGATGATGGATATCGACGGCTTCAAACAGGTCAATGATTGCCACGGTCATGCCGCGGGAGACAAGGTTCTTCAACAGATCGGAGCCATGCTTCAATCGAAGGTCCGGCCTTTTGACCTGGTTGCCCGGCTGGGTGGCGACGAATTTGTCATTGCCATTACCGAAGTGAAGCAGAAGCAGGCCGTGCGAATTGCGGAGCGCATGCGCAAGGTCATCGAGCGCAGGCCGGTGAAGTATGAGGAATTTTCCCTGCCGGTGCGTATTTCGATGGGTCTCTCCCTTTACAAAGTGGGCGATGCAGATATCGACCAGATGCTCAAACGGGCGGACGCGGCGATGTACCGCGCCAAGAAAAGGACCAAGCGCGAAATCGTAGTCGGTTGACTGGGCTTGTCGCAAGTCTGCCACGAATGGAGGCTGAAGTTATTTATGGCGAAACTCATCCCAGCTTCGGAGAGGGTTGTCCGCGCCAGACGTCTGATTCAGCAGGCACGTGAATTGCCCATCCCGCCTGAAATGGGAAGGAAGGATTTCTCCTACATCGCCAGGGTCAAGGATCTGCTGCGGCAGGCGCGCGATTTGGTGAAATTCATTCCCATGACCGCCGGGGTCAAGGCGGAGATGAAGGACGAGGTGCGGCGCGTGTTGGAGGAGATCGAATTGGCAGACGAAGAGATATTGACCTGATTTTGACCATGTCGACGGTCTGGTGGGAATGTTAGAATTTGATAGGACCGCAGGAGGCGCGCATGCTTTTGGATGAAGATCAGGAGGAAGGCGATTACGAAAAAGCACCGATGCATGTAACGGTGCTGACCGCAGAATATATCGCCAGCGGCCTGGATGATGGCGACATCCCTGCCTTGGAAGCAGCTGAGGATACGCGACTGGGAGAGCAGGATTCGCTCACCATTCAACTCAAGGATGCGGTCGTGCGTACTCTGGGCAGGCTGGTGATTCCCACGCGTACGTTCACCAATTGGCGCATCCCCTCGATGAGGAATGTGGTCGCGATCCTCGCAGACGATGCACCGGCGCAGGAGGCTCTGCTCGAAATTTGGAGGGAATTCTCGGTGCCCTTCAAGGTGATGCTGTACAGCGGTCCGTTCGTGATCGAAGGGACCATGTACTCGGACGACGACGATCCGCCGGAATTCTACCGTCAGGCGTTTCGTCCGATCGAGGATGCGCTGATTTCGCATGTGCCCGATCAGGAGATGGAGCCCATCCGCGTCAAACTGGGATTGGTGAATGTCCTGCCGGTCCATGGTTACCACGTGGAAAATTCATAAAAGATGGGAGGTATTTGACGGGAAAGGAGTGTGAGCGATGAAGGCGAGCGAATTCGATCGATTACTCGAAAAAGCCCGCGAGGCGATCCAGGATGCGGCGGACGTGGATGATTCCGGCCGGGAACTGCTCGAGTTTCTGGACCGTGATATTCGGGCGTTGTTGAAACGGACGGAGGATATCGGAGCGTCGGCTCTGCCTGAACGCGTACGGGTTGCGATTCGCCACTTCGAGGTCACCCATCCCGTGCTTACTGCCGTCCTTTCGGAGATTTCAACAATCCTGAGCAATGCCGGGATTTGAGTACGATTAGCGACATTAAATTATCAAGGAGCAGATTCATGATAAAAAAACCTTCGTACTTGTGGGTATTGGGGATAGGCGTCTTCTTCCCTGTATTGGCGCTGCTAATCGCAACGTTTGGGGGCGGCGGACAGGGCTCGACGTCATCGCCGGTTGATTATGCGCTCATGTTTCTTGCCGGGGCATTGATCGGGACCGGAGTGGTATATCTGCTGCGAAAATGTACAACCCCTGGAGCCTTCCGGACCGTGGTCATCTTCTTCCTGGTTAGTGTGCCCTTGGCCTTGTTCGGCATGATCGTAGGCGGATCGGTCGGAGGAATCGGGTTGATCCTCCTGAGCGTATCTCCGGTTTTATTCCTGGCTGGAATGGGTTACCTCTTCGGGCGATTGTTCTTCAAGCAAAGGACTTAATCATCACCCTGTGCGTTGCGGCCAGGATTTGCTCCAAAGCATTTTGGATGGTCTCTTCTGTGCGAGTGCAGGAGCGGGCGCGAATGGTTCGATACTATTGCATGATTGCCGCACTGCGCTCATCCCTCAACAGGATGTCGATTTGAGGGTTTCCGCCTCGGACCGTTTCATTTACCTGTCTTCATGCCTGCGTAGATGTTTGATAACGGCTCCTCCCCCGGGCTTCATCCGCTCTTTTGTTGCAAATCTGGTGGTGGCACACGAAGCATTCCCTTCCC
>VGNF01000322.1 GCA_016866195.1 Chloroflexota bacterium
TAGGGTCTGTATGCAAAATGTGAAATAGCGATTAAACTGGCGACCATGGGAAACCGTGGCGACCTAACCAGCGAACAATGGGAGCGGATCCAGCGATTGCTCCCGAAGCAGAAAACGAAGAAAGGCAGACCGGCGCAGGACCATCGGCAGCTCCTGAACGGGATAATCTGGGTGTTGCGAACCGGGGCACCCTGGCGGGACATCCCGGAACGGTATGGAAAATGGACAACGATTTATAGCCGTTTCCAGCGCTGGCGCAAGTCGGGCGTGTGGGACAGGATGTTTGCCGAATTGCAGGCTTTGCTGGAGCAGGAAAGTAACGTGGATTGGGAGGTTCATTTCATCGACTCGACTACCGTCCGAGCCCACCAACATGCTGCCGGGGCAAAAAAAGTAGCGCTGAACGGGAGGCCTTAGGGCGCAGTCGGGGTGGATTGACCACCAAAATCCACGTGCGCTGCGAGGGAAAGGGCAAATTAATCACTTTTCTGCTCACGCCTGGCCAGGAGAGTGACATTGCCCAGGCCGAGCCGCTCATGCAAGCCGGTGCAATTCGAGGACACTTGAGACCCAAACGTCTGGTGGCGGACAAAGGCTACACCAGTAAAGCTTTTCGAAAATACCTGCGTCAGAAGCATGTCCGTTACACCATTCCGCATCGCAGCAATGAACGTCACAAGGGTTCTTTTAACAAACCTATGTACCGCAAACGCAATATCGTTGAACGTCTTATCAATCGCCTGAAGCAATTCCGTCGCATTGCGACCCGCTACGACAAACGCGCCGCCAACTTCGCCGCCATGATCACCATTGCCTCAATTTTCCTGTTCTCTGATTTTGCATACAGGCTCTAAGAATATACTTGCGGATTCACACAATTCGGCAAGCGCTTTCCCTCGATTCCTGCGATCAGGTTTTCCGCAGCGAGCAGGGACATCATTTCGCGTGTCCGACGGCTCGCGCTCCCCAAATGAGGCATGATGATGCAGTTTTCCAGTTCCAATAGCGGGCAATCCAGGGGCAGGGGTTCAGGATCGGTCACATCCAGGGCGGCGGCAAAGATCTTTCGGGAAATTAGAGCGTCATACAACGCTGCTTGATCCACAACTCCTCCTCGGGAGGTGTTCACGAGTATCGCATTGGATTTCATGCGAGAAAGGAATTTTGCATTCACCAAATGATGCGTTTCGTAAGTCAATGGAACATTGATCGAGATAAAATCCGATAATCGCAGCAGGGTATCCAATTCGACCGGTTGGGCGTTGAATTCTGACCCAGCCGAGGGATCGTGAAAGATCACGTGCATGTCGAAACCCAGCGCACGCTTCGCGATTGCCCGGCCAATTCTCCCAAATCCAACAATACCCAGTGTCGCATCAACAAAATCCGCACCGAGAAGCAGCGACGGGCTCCAGGTGATCCATTTTCCGGCACGCAAGAATCGGTCCGCCTCCAGGAACCGCCGGGCAGCCGCGAGCATAAGGGCGAAAGCCTGATCGGCGGTGGCATCCGTTAGAACGTCGGGGGTGTTTCCCACTGGAATCCCTCGGGCAGTCGCGGCGATTAAGTCGATATTATCGACGCCAACCGCCATGTTGCTGATGACTTTGAGCTGTGGTCCGATCAGATCCATCAATTCTTCGTCGATACGATCCGTCAGCAGGCTTAAAAATCCATCGATCCCCCGAACTTGTTGGATTAGCTGTCCTCTTGTGGGAGGCAGTTCGCCGGGCCAGATGATGACCGAATAACGATCCATGATCATCTTCAATCCCCTTTCTGGAATGGATCGTGAAACGAATATTTTGGGTGGGTTCATACAGCAGAGTATAATGCCGGATATGTCCAGAATGAAACAACCAAATTCACGTCATTGCTTTATCTGCGGAATGGAAAATCCAATTGGCTTGCACCTGCGGATAATTCAAATAGAGCCCGGCCTGATCGAAACGGAATTTTCCGCGCCGGATCATTTTCAAGGATATCCGGGGGTGCTCCACGGCGGGATTGTGGCTGCCCTTCTGGATGAAATCAGTGGACGCTCGCAAATGGGCAGCGATCCTGAGAACCCAAGGTTTATGTTCACCGCCAAGTTGGAAGTGAAATATCGAAAAAACGTTCCTGTGGGAAAAAAACTCCGCATCCTCGGAAAGGCTGGAAAAAGCAGGGGGAAGGTGGCTGAAGCCTGGGCAGGGATTTACGACTCGGTCTCGAATGAACTTCTTGCGGAGGGATCTGCCTTGCACATTGATGTGCCGTCGGATCAATTCGATACTTCCCGACTTGGGGAATTGGGGTGGAAAGTATACCCTGATTGAAATGATGGTTAACGCAGCATCGTCGGACTCATTGCCTCTCGAATCAATCCATATACCTCTTGTATAATCAACGATACAAGGAGCCCCTATGATCACCGCCTATCACCGTCCGAGAACCATGAACGAAGCCTTGAAATTGTTGAGAACCCCAGGGGCGATACCCCTTGGAGGCGGGACGATGCTATCAAGACCGCGGGAGGAGCGGATTGAGGTGGTTGATCTGCAATCCCTCGCCTTGAATTCCGTGGTCCGAAAAGGGAACGATGTGTTGCTCGGCGCGACTTCCACATTGCAGCAGTTGATTGAATCGGATGCCATCCGCGAGGCAATACGAACAGCCCTCCGGCTGGAAGCACCGCTCAACCTGCGAAACTCAGGTACGGTCGGGGGAACGCTAGCCACCTGCGATGGCAGGTCACCCTTTGCGACCTGCCTGCTGGCACTAGATGCGACTATTCAAATTATCCCTCTCCCGCCAGGAGGAACAGGCTCTTCCAAGTCAAGAACGGGTCGCATGGAAAAAGGTCAGATGAAAATCGGCGAATATCTGATCCTTCGCCCCCATGGGCTGATCACCGGTCTTTCATTTCCTTCAACGAAATTCTCCTTCGAATATGTATCACGCACACCCTCCGATAAACCGTTGATATGCGCAGCTCTGTCCAGGTGGAATTCCGGCCGCACCCGACTCGCCCTGGGAGGATTCGGAAAAAGCCCCGTCCTCGCCATGGACGGGGCGGAACCGGATGGGATCGATCCCGCGGCCCGGAATGCCTGCCGTGGGGCGACAGATGAGTGGGCCGGCGCGGAATATCGTGTACAAACAGCGGCGATACTCGCAATGCGATGCTTTAATTCGCTTCAATAGATCATGGATATTCCTGTTCCTGTCCCTTTACCGCTACAAAAGATTCTGCGGGGGGAATTTCACCCAGGTCAGGTGAGAAACGAACTTCGAGCAAAGGAGTCGAAATGAACTTGTCGTTGACAGTCAACGGAGTTGAGCATCGAATTGATGTCCCGCCCTCCAGGGG
>VGNF01000323.1 GCA_016866195.1 Chloroflexota bacterium
CCCCAGCAGCCCGGATTCGATCCTTCCCATGTGATGTACTTCGGTCGCAAGGAAAACTTCTGGCAGATGGCGGAGACCGGTCCGTGCGGGCCGTGTTCGGAGATTCATTTTGACCGCGGACCGGAATTTTGCGACAAGCGGGGCATCCCGGGGCACACCTGCGGAGTCAACCACGACTGCCAGCGCTTCCTCGAGTTGTGGAATAACGTTTTCATTCAATACAACCAGTTCGAGGATGGCCGGCTCGAACCGCTCCCAGCCAAGCATGTGGATACCGGCATGGGATTCGAAAGGATCGTTTCAGTCCTACAGGGCGTTGATTCGAACTATAAAACCGACTTGTTCGCCGGCTCCCTTGAGGTACTGCGCTCGTTGACCGGCCATACGGATAAGGAAATGTTGAGCGATTTCACCCCGTACCGCGTCATTTGTGATCACGCACGGTCGGCGGCGTTCCTGATCGCGGATGGCGTTGTGCCCGGCAATGGAGGTCGGAATTATGTTACGCGCATGATCATCCGCAGAGCAGCCCGTTTCGGTACGAAGATCGGCCTCACCGATCCCTTCCTGGCCAAAGTTGCCGAGGCGGTGATCGCGGAATACGGGGATTTTTACCCCGAGCTTCTGAAGCATAAAGCGACGATCCTTGATAACCTGACGCGGGAGGAAATCCGCTTCGCGCGGACCGTGGAGGCGGGTACGGCGCAGCTCGAGAATTTGCTCTCCCAATTACGCTCGGAGCGGAATGGAGTGCAGTCGAAGAGCGAATTAATCCTCGACGGACACAAAGCCTTCGACCTGTATGCCACCTACGGCCTGCCCTTTGAAATCTCACGTGACATCGCCCGCGAACAGGGACTGGACATAGATGAAAAAGGTTTTAACGAAGCCAGGGAAGATCACAGCAAGGCTTCCGGCGGGGGGAAGGCCATGGGCAGACTCGGAGGCGAGGATGCAGAATTCTTTGCCGGAATTTTGAAAGATCTGCAAAACAAAGGCAAGTTGGGCGAGGCCGGCGTCGAATACGATCCCTACAACAGCACCCGCGTCTCTGGTGAAATCCTTGCCTTGATTGTCGACGGAAAGATGGTGGAGTCCGCTTCACTCGACGATCAAGTTGAAATCATCCTGCCGAAGACCGGTTTCTACATCGAATCCGGCGGCCAGGTGGATGACACGGGATTCATACGATCTCTCGCCTCCAACTCCTCTCACGTCGGGGGAGGGGAAAGCTGGGAAATTGAAGTCACCGGCATGCGCCGGGCATCCGCGGGGGTGATCGTTCACATCGGGGTGGTGATCTCGGGTCATCCAAAGACCGGCGATTCTTCGATCGCTGAGGTTGATCTGGTTCGCCGGCACGACATTATGCGCAACCATACGGCCACTCACTTGCTTCATAAGGCGCTGCATGAAGTGCTGGGGGAACATGCCCGTCAGGCGGGTTCGCTCGTCGCACCGGACCGCCTGCGCTTCGATTTCACCCATCCTGAGGCGATGACTTCGGAACAGCTCGAGCGTGTTGAAAGGATCGTCAACGAGGCTGTCGCGGCAGATTTCGCGGTAACCCCCGTGGAGAAAGCGCGCGAGCAGGCTGTCGCCGAAGGCGCGATGGCACTCTTTGGTGAAAAGTATGGTGAAAAAGTGCGGACTCTGACCATTGGCAACAAGGACGACAGGTATTCCTATGAATTGTGCGGAGGCACCCATCTGGACCGTACCTCCGATGTTGGGGCGTTCCTGTTCCTCAGCGAAGGCTCTGCTGCAGCGGGTATTCGCCGCATCGAGGCTGTAACCGGCCGAGGCGCATACGACCTGATCGCGAAGCGATTTAAAACATTAAAGTCTGCCTCCGTTCTGTTGAAATCCTCAGTGGAGGAGGTTCCCGGACGGGTGGAAACACTGCAGGAGGAGCTTTCGGACCTCAAGAGGAAATTGGTGGATATCAAAGCGCGTTCCGCGCTGGCTGCCTTCAACGATCAGCTGGCGGATGTGCATGTTATCAAGGGAGTGAATGTCCTTGCCCTTGAGGTTCCCGGCGCAGATGTGGACACGCTCCGCTCGCTTGCGGACGTGGGGCGCGAAAAATATCCAAAGAACGGTGCGGCTGTGCTTGCCTCCGGCAGCCTGATGATCTCGGTCGTCACGGAAGATTTGGTCAAACGCGGGGTCAAAGCGGGCGATCTGATCGTGGGAATTGGAGGGAAGGGCGGCGGGCGTCCCAACCTGGCGCAGGGCAGTCTTCCGGACGGATTGATCTTCAAGCAAGTTATCGGGAAAATGGACAAGGCTATTGAAGCGAAGTTGAAATAACCCAGTCAGGGGGAAGATTCTCCCTCACCAAATCTATTACCTTTTGAATAGCTCGCTTATAAGGAAAATGTCAGGGGGAAAGCCGACTCGTTGTAAAAGCCCTGACTCATCCGCCATCCCAATAATTTGTGTGTTAGTTCACGAACTTAAAGGGGATGGATTTCCATGGTCAATTGGACAAAAATCCAAAAAACCATTCGACGCCGCGCACACCAGTACTAATGGGTGAGATGGGAAGTCCCTTGTCAAAGAAACTCAATCCATAATCATTGGAACGAACTTCGTTTTCCTTCGTCTTGTGCAAATAGGATTTGTGCACCGATCCCTGAAATCCTTCTGGGAAGGGATTTTAATAAATTATGGAGTAGGAGAACGTGAGGTTAACATGAAAGGAAATCATGGTATTCAAGCAGTTTTTCAAGGCCGAACCAGGTCGAGGACCGCATCCGTCGTTTCCGCGGCCTGACCGCTGAACTTTGGTCGCTCGGTCTTCCGGAGAACCGCTTGTGCTCCCCGCTCGCCTGCGATCCCGCCGAGTCGGCTCAACTTCAATCCTACACCGCTGGGGATATCGAGTTCTCCTGCCCGGTGTTCCCTGAACCCACGCTGGAGCCCTCCGAAGAGAATTGTCCTCCGGGCACCTACTATGCCCCGGTGACGAACCGCTGTATCGATATTCAGGTTCCCCAGGGCGACGGCACGGGAGGCAGCGAGGGCGGCAGCAGTGGTGGGTGCAGCCTGACTACGGATGCCTGTACTGCGCAAGGACAGTCCTTCGACAGCAACACATGCGGTTGTGTGGATATCCAATAAATTGACTGTCGGGATCCCCGGAGGTTAACTTGCGCGGTAAAATCGCAACTTCGGGATCTAAGATCGAAGGATCACGCTTCCCTGAACTTTGGCTGTTTGAGCAAAAGTGAAAGGTGAAGGAAGAAGCGGAATGAGCTCTTGCTCTGCTCATTCCGCTTTAGATTCTGGAGGAAAAAGAAATGGAGTTGGATAAACCCGCCAGAA
>VGNF01000324.1 GCA_016866195.1 Chloroflexota bacterium
TTGTGTGAGCGTAGCCAAGCGCTACCTGGGTCGCGGCATCTCCTTCCTGGACCTGATTCAGGAGGGCAACATGGGATTGCTGCGCGCGGTGGGCAAATTCGATCCGCGCCGCGGATTCAAATTCAGCACCTATGCCACGTGGTGGATCCGGCAGTCGATCAACCGTTCGATTGCCGAGCAGGCGCGCACGATTCGCATCCCGGTGCATCTTTTCGAGTCGATCTCGCGCATCCTGCGTGCCCAAAGACACCTGACGCAGGTGCTGGGACGCGATCCCTCGAACGAGGAGCTGGCGCTTGAAGTGGGATATCTCTCCGCTGCGGATGTGCAATTGATCCTGCGGGCGCATTCGGAGAACACCTCTCTGCCGCCCGAAATTCAACACCGCCTGGAAACTGCCACGCATAAAGTGGACCGTGTGCTGCGCTCGGCGGAGGAGCCGGTCTCGCTCGAGGGGCCGGTGGGGGATGAGGATTCCAGTTCGCTGGGTGATTTCATCGAGGACGAGGATGCGCCCTCGCCGATGGATACCGCGGCGCGCGATATGCTGCGCGAACAGATGCACCACGCACTGGCAGGTCTTTCGGAGCGCGAACGCGAGGTGCTGGAACTGCGTTTCGGGTTGAAGGATGGACGCGAGCATACGCTCGAAGAGGTCAGCCGCTACTTTGAAGTGACGCGCGAGCGCATCCGTCAGATCGAAGCCAAGGCGCTGCGCAAGTTGCGTCACCCGGCCCGCAGCCGCGAACTGCGGGATTACCTTGGGTAATAGTGAAAGTGGACACGAAGCATTGTGTCCTCGATTGAATCTTCCTAATTCAACCTTCATTTACCCGATATGACCATTATCCCAGCTTTTTGTGAAATCTGACACATTGTGTGGTTTGGGCTAACCTCTTATGATATACTTTGCCGAACGTGCCAGATTTCACGCATCGCTGAGGTGTCCATGTTGCTGGAATATATCGCCATCGCGGTCATGATCGCGGTTGCCACATTGATCGCCGGGATCGCGATCGGTTTGGGGGAATTGTTCGGACCGAAAAAAGCCAGTGCAGCGAAATCCATGCCCTATGAATCGGGCATGAATCCATACGGGGAGGGGACGCGGCGCATGCCGGTGCGCTTCTACCTGATCGCGGTGCTCTTCATCCTGTTCGACATCGAAGTGGTGTTCCTGCTGCCGTGGGCGATCACCTTCCGCAAGCTGGGACTCTTCGGCCTGATCGAGATGGCCATCTTTATCGTGATCCTGCTGATCGGGTATGTCTACGCCTGGGGGAAGGGAGCCCTGGAATGGGAATAGAACAGAAACTTGGGAACATGGGGGTCGTCACCACCACGCTGGAGAGCGCGGTGAACTGGTCACGCACCAATGCCATGTGGCCGATGCTGTTCGGCCTGGCCTGCTGCGCGATCGAGATGATGTCGGCGCAGGCTTCGCACTACGACATGAGCCGCTTCGGCATGGAACTGATGCGCCCCAGCCCGCGCCAATCCGACCTGATGATCGTGGCCGGACGCGTCTCGAAGAAGATGGGGCCGGTCCTGCGGCGCCTGTACGACCAGATGCCCGAGCCCAAATGGGTGATCGCCATGGGCGATTGCGCCTCCTGCGGGGGCGTGTTCAACAATTACGCCATCTACCAGGGGGTGGATGAAGTGGTGCCGGTGGATGTGTTCGTGGCCGGCTGTCCGCCGCGCCCCGAAGCGCTGATCCACGGCGTGCTCACCGTGCATGAAAAGGTGAGAGGCGAAAAGATCAAGGATCAGGCCGAAAAATACAAGTAGCGGTCAACCTGACAGGAAATGGAAAAAAGCCTGTCAGGTTTGTTGGAGCGAAGGATCGATGAACAAGAGTCTTGAACCCATTGTCAAAGTCCTGCAGGATGCCTTCGGCGCCGCGCTGGAGGAATTCCGGGAGGAGGCGCATCTGTTCCTCGACCCCGGGCAGATTGTCGGAGCGTTGACCATGCTGCGCGAGGAACATCACTTTGAATTATTGTCGGCCATGACCGCCTCCGATTACTGGCCGCAGTCGTCCCCGCGCTTTCACGTGATCTACCAGTTGACCTCCCTGACGCACAACCTTTCGCTGCAGCTGCGCGTTCCCGTGGATGGAAGCAACCCGAAGCTCCCGACCGCGAGCGGCGTGTACAAAGCGGCAGCCTGGCGGGAGCGCGAACTACTGGACATGTTCGGAATCGAATTCGAAGGGCATCCGGACCCGCGCCGCATCCTCATGCCGGAGGACACGGAAGGGCATCCCCTGCGCAAGGATTTTCCGCTGGGCTACGAGGAGCCGCAGTTCAGCTTCAATTTCGATGAGATCGATCTGCGCAAGCCCTACGCAAAGGAATAATCATGTCCCAGATCGAAGAAGTCACCCTGGACCAATACAAGCACCTCGTTTCCGAGCGCGCCCTGACCGGCGAGACCATGCTCTTGAACATGGGTCCGCAGCACCCCTCCACGCACGGCGTGCTGCGCCTGCTGCTCGAGCTGGATGGCGAGACGGTGGTCAACTGTGTGCCGGATGTCGGGTTTCTACATACCGGCATCGAGAAGAACATGGAGGCCAAAACCTACCAGAAGGCCGAGGTGATGACCGACCGGCTGGATTACATGAACACCGTGGGCAACAACCTGGCCTACGTGATGGCGGTGGAAAAACTGGTGGATCTGGACGTGCCTCCGCGCGCCCAGGCCCTGCGCGTGATCCTGACCGAGCTACAGCGCATCGCCTCGCATCTGGTCTGGCTGGGCACCTCCGGTCTCGACCTGGCCGCCATGTCCATGTTCCTGTATTGTTTCCGCGAGCGCGAGCAGATCCTGGATATATTCGAACTGGTCTCCGGCCAGCGCATGATGACCACTTACATCCGGCCCGGCGGGGTATGGCGCGATGTTCCGGTGGAGTTCGAGCAGGCTGTGCGCAATTTCATCAAGATCTTCCCCAGGCGGGTGGACGAGTACGAATCGCTGCTCACGAAGAATCCATTGTTCCTCGACCGCACCACGGACATCGGTTACTTGAAGAAGGAGGTTGCCCTTCAATACGGAGTGACCGGCCCTCCGCTGCGCGCCTCCGGCGTGAATTGGGATCTGCGCAAGGCGCGCCCCTATATGGGCTACGATCAATACGAATTCAACGTGCCGCTGCGCACCGAGGGGGATACATACGCGCGCTACCTGGTGCGGGTTCAGGAGATGCGCGAGTCCCTGAAGATCGTGGAACAGGCCTTGAACCGGCTTCCGCTGGGAGCGGTGCGCTCCGACGATCGCAAATTCGTCCCGCCGCCGCGGGG
>VGNF01000325.1 GCA_016866195.1 Chloroflexota bacterium
GGGGGTCCAACCACGACTGCGAGTCATCGAAGGCAGCCCCTCGCGAACAGGTCAATTCGTAAATTTTGTGCTCCGGGTTCCTTTGAAAACAGGCGGCGTGTTGACATTTCAAATGGGCACAGACGGCATCCACGATCAATTCCAGCAATGGTCCACGCCTTGTCTCCGATAGGAGGGATTCGGTAACCGAGAAGAGAGGACGTAACGCCTGTGTCCGTGCGGCATCGCGTCTTTGCTGGTTGTCTTGAAAGGCAAGTCTGACGGCATCAATGAGATCGCTTCCCTGATCAAATGGTTTAAGAAGCAGGCCGTCCACCCCCTGACGAAAAACCCGAATGGCTGTTTCCACCGTGCCGTGACCGGTCATGATCAAAACAGCTGATTCAGGCTGGATCTGCCTGAGGTGATTGATCAATTCGAATCCATCGACCTCCGGCATGCGGATGTCCACCAACAGAAGATCGATATCCTTTTGACGGAAGAATTCAATAGCCCGGCGCGGAACCGTTTCCGATTCCACTCGATAGCCGGCACGAGACAACAGCCGATGGCAGAGAATTGCTATTCCCGGTTCATCATCCACGACATAGATCAAGGGTGTGTCCATGAGCTACAAAGGAAGCCAAACGGTGAAGGTGGATCCTTGATTGATTTCGCTCAGCACCTCGATGGTTCCGCCATGGTCGGTAACGATCCCATACGTTACCGATAACCCCAGACCGGTTCCGCCTCGATCGCCTTTGGTCGTGAAAAATGGCTCGAAAATCCGATCCCGGTCCTCTGGCGGGATCCCATGCCCGCTATCTTGAACGGACATCGTGACCCACTCACGGCTTTCGCGTTTGTCAACCCCGGTCCGGATTTCCAGGCGGCCGCCCTCCAGCATGGCTTGCAGGGCATTGTGGATCAAATTCAGAAGAACCTGCTTCATCTGATTCCTGTCAATCGACACCCAGGGAAGGTCCTGCATTAGCGAAACAGTCAGTTGGACTCCGCCGGTGGTGATCAAATGCCTGGATAAAGCAATGACATCCTTGACGATTTCGTTCAGGTCGGCGGAGGTGCGAACAGGTTCTCCATGACGGGAAAAATCCAGCAAACGCCGTACGACATCGCTGGCACGCCGCGCCTCCCGCAAGATCATCTCCATCTCCTCGCGATGCTCACTATCCGGGGTCGCGTCCTCCAGCAATAATTCAGAGAATCCGGTAACCGTGGTGAGTGGATTGTTCAATTCGTGGGCGATTCCCGCTGCCATTTCTCCCACGGCGGCAAGTTTGGCGGCCTGGATCAGCCGGTTCTCAGCGGATCTCTGCGCCTCCATGCGAGTCACCAATTCCTTTTCTGTGATTTTCAACTGCCGGATCGTTTCCTGCAACCACTGATATTGATTGGCGCTCGTGATCACCGATGCCAAAATACCAGCCAGGGACTCCAGCGCGATTAGATCATTATGGGTAAAACCATTTGGATTTCGACTCTCCACGTCTATGATTCCCAGGATTGAATCGCCATCTTTGATGGCCACACAGATTTCCGAGCCTGCATCCCACCCTTTCACTGGCCGGTACTGGTCGTTCGTACTTGTATCGTTGACCAACATGCTTTCGCCTGTCCGTGCCACCCGGCCGGTAACCCCATCTTCGAGAATGAAATTTTCTCCCCCAAGATTCTCTTTTACAAGCCTGGCTTGCGTACCACCCATCCCCTGAATGGAATACTCCCCCTCCGAATCCAAAAGCAGGATGGTTGCGAGTTCGTATTTGAAATACTGGGCCAGCAGGTCGGCCGTGATTTGCGCCACAGCTGCCTTGTTCGTCTGACTGATCACCTGTGGAATTACTTCGTGGATTAGAGACAGGCTGCGCGCTCGCCCTTCGGCCTCCTCGCGCAAGCGGGAGTATTCGATCAGCCCGGCAAGATGGCTGGAGATCACCATCATCAAGTGTTCGTCGTACTGGCTGAAAGCCTCCGGCCTGGGATTTTCCACAACCAGGATACCGATCACAGATCCGCGATACTTCATTGGGACGATCAATGCCGACCTGGCGTTTGGGTGCACCGATTTGTATTCTTCCGCAATCGAATCCGAAACCCGTACCGTCAACCCATTCTTGAGATAAGGCTGCACCAGGTGACCGGCCAGGGAGACGCTGATCACAGCCAATTTCCCTTCCAGCATGTGATAATCCCTAAGAATGCGTCCATCGCTGGACCGAAGATAGAGCGAGATCAACTCTGTGTTGAACGCACGAAACAACAGCCCAAAGACTCGGCGGGCGATCTGGTCCAGGTTTTGCGCCGAGGACACCGTGAGGACGAAATCGTTCAGCATGCCCAGTCTTCGCAGATGGGTGGTCGTTTCCGAAAAGGTAACCACCACCTCGATCGAGGAGGCGGCACGTAGTGCGAGTTCCTGAAGTTGACCCAATTCGCCAGCCTCGAATTCCTTTTGCCGCCACATGGCAATGACTCCGATCATCCTCTGCCCAACAACAAGTGGAAGGCAAATCCACATTTTGGTCCCTGGCTTGAGGGCGCCGAAGGGAAGGTTATCCCAATTCGGCTGCCCTCGTTGAATGGATACCCTTGACAAAGTGCGATTCACTCGGCGCAATATTGGATTGGAATCGATGAGAAGAGATACACCCTTGGCTTTGGGATCATTCCATTCCGCCTGGATGTCAAGCGATTCGCCGCGCCGCAAAGCCAGCCAGGCTCCCTGGCATGCCACGGATTGAACAAAAGCGGTCAAGATTTTTTCAACAGCCAGGGGAAGATCGAAGGCGAGGCTGGATTCAAGATCCGGCAGGAATGGCCTCTGGTCACCAACGGAATTACCATTGAACAGGGAGGCGGTAAGTTTCCATAATCGCTGCGCTTCGGAGGGCAGATCGTCTGCGCCCACAAGAAGCGTCTGAGAGCCGCCGCTCACGGGAAATGAATAACATCGCTCGGTGCCCAATCTGCTGTTCGTGGGAAGCGAAGTCGAGCGGACATTCCCACCACTTAATGACCCACAAAGCCAGGCATCCAGGGACGGTCTTGCCAACAAATTCATTAATTCGGTTTGTGCGGATTTGCTCAGGTGATACGCAGCACGCAACAACCACTCACCCCCGACCCGATCCGCCATAGCCGCCCAGATGGCTCCGGACAGCTGAACCGCCTCCTTCAACTGGGTTTCAAGGCTTGATTCGGTATACATGGACTGTGAAATAAATTATACAGCACAGCCAAATTGGTCGAATGGTCATTTTTGAGTAAAATTGCCTGAAACGGTATGGAAATTTCTGTTATCGGAG
>VGNF01000326.1 GCA_016866195.1 Chloroflexota bacterium
GGGGGCGAAGTTCGACGCCTGGGAGGAAAGTCGCAAATTCGATTTTTGGACCGCCGCTTTCGAAGCGCACAGCCTGGATCCCGCCTTCTACACCCACCGCCAGCGCCGGACCGACGAGGTCTTTCCCTGGGATCACATCACAGCCGCGGTGCGCAAGAACTTTCTTTTCCAGGATTTCCGCA
The DNA here is from genome assembly GCA_016866195.1 of Chloroflexota bacterium. GTDB lineage: Bacteria > Chloroflexota > Anaerolineae > Anaerolineales > Villigracilaceae > VGNF01. Next base: position 183 of record VGNF01000326.1, read on the forward strand.
TGTCGCTGGAAGGGGAGATCCGCGTGGACTGCCGCTTGAATTGTTTTGCGTGCGGCATCCTGCCGACTTTCGCAAACCTGCGGCGCGAACATCCCGGTGAAGGCTGGAAATGCCCGGAAGTGAAGAGCCCTGCACATCCCGTGAAGATCGAGATACCGATGGCGGGGGATTGATGAACAGAAGACAATTCTTCGAACGACTTTCGATCGAGCGGGATTTTTTCGAGTTGCTGGTCAATCGAGTTGGTTTTCTGCGCCGTTTGACGATCCGGGGAGTTTCCGGGCGTCTTTCTGTGAAGGATCTCATCGCCGACATCCTGACACGTGAATTGTTCCTCGCCGACCGCCTGACAGAGATCAGCCACGGCGAAGAGGTTTTCCCGTGCATCTCCCACTCGGCCCTGGAATATTTCCGGGCGAAATATGGATTTCCAGATTACGAGTCCCCTCTGGTTGCCGGCGACCGGCGCGATCCCCTCGTGATCCAAAAATACAGCGGCATCGAACTGGAGGAGATCATCGCCCAGGAACTGACCGCATATGGGAACATCCTTGCTGCGGTCGGGAGAATTTCGCACGCCAGCTGCCTGGAACATGATCTTTATCAACGCATCGCCGAACAGACATTCCGCCCATACCGTCGCACCATCACGGAAATCCGGCACTGGCTGAAGGCTGCTGTCGTTAAATCCAACTGATCCATGCGCGTGCGCATCCTGTTCGCCAAACAGGGATCCCTTCGATACACCAGCCACCTCGATCTTCACAAGGTATGGGAGCGGGCTGCCCGCAGAGCAGGCCTGCCGCTGGCCTATTCACAGGGTTTCCATCCACAGCCAAAAATCCACTTTGCGACAGCGCTGCCCCTGGGATTCTCTTCGCGCGGCGAAGTCCTGGATATGCGCCTGAAAGAAGAATTACCGCCGGAGGAGATCACTGCGCGCTTGCAGGATTCCCTGCCCGAAGGCATCCGGGTGTTGCAGGTCGAAGCGGTGGAGGAACGCGCCCCCGCTCTGCAAACCCAGGTGCTCTCGGCCACCTACGAAATCCGGTTGATGGAAAAAGTGGATGGAGCGGATTTAACGGCGCGCGTGAAAAAGATCATGCAGTCCGAATCCCTGTTGCGCGCCCGTCGCGGGAAACCGTATGACCTGCGTCCATTGATCGAGATGATCAACGTGATCACCGAAGCCGGCGGCGAAACCTGGCTGCGCATGACCCTGGCCGCCCGCGAAGGGGCCACCGGGCGGCCGGATGAAGTGATCGAGGAACTGGGCCTTCCGGCGGAAAGCATCAGGGTGGAAAGAACCCGTTTGATATTCGCCTGAAACAGCTTACAATACGGCAATCCTTTCCATTCGAGGGAATCCATGCCGTTCCTTGCCTCCCTGTTCTTTGGTTTCGTCCCGATGTTCTTTTTTGCCGCGTTCGTATTCTGGCTCGATCGCTACGAAAAGGAACCCCGCATCCTGCTCGGCGCCGCCTTCTTTTGGGGAGTGGTCATCGCGGCCGGGGGAGCTTTCATCCTGAATACACTTTTTGGGATCGGCATCTTCCTCGCCACAAATTCCGAGGCGGCGGCTGAATTCGGGACGGCTTCGGTGATCGCGCCGATTGTCGAGGAATTCCTGAAAGGCCTGGCCGTGGGGATCGTATTCCTGCTCTTCCGCAGGGAGTTCGATTCGATCCTGGATGGCATCATCTACGCCGGCATTGTTGCACTCGGATTCGCCGCCGCGGAGAATTCGTACTACATCTACGCTTTCGGTTATCTGGAGGGCGGCTGGGAGGGTTTGATCGCCCTGGTATTCGCCCGCGTTCTGCTGGTGGGCTGGCAGCACCCGTTCTATACCGCCTTCATCGGGATTGGATTTGCGGTCTCCCGCCTGAACCGTAATCCCCTGATGAAATTCATTGCGCCGCTCCTGGGTTACGGCGTGGCGGTTGCAACCCATGCTTTTCATAACACCTTCGGCAGTCTGATTGGAGGCGTTGAAGGTCTCGCCATTGGGACCGTGCTGGATTGGATCGGCTGGCTGATCATGCTTGCCTTCATCATCTGGATGATCAGCCACGAACGAAACATCGTCCGCCGGCAATTGCACGAGGAGGTATCCAATGGCCTGATCACCGCGGCACAATACCAACGTGCGCTTTCACCGCTCACCTTGACCACGGCTGGGTTGAGCGGCCGCGCGGCTTCACGTTTTTTTCAGGTGTGCGGCGAGCTGGCGCACAAGAAGGACCAGTTAACCCGGCAGGGGGAGGAGGGCGGCAATACCGTCATCATCGAAAGCCTGCGCAAGGAACTGGCTGCGCTTTCGCCGCTGATACGATGATCGGAAATTGTGATTTGCTCTGTCGCAAACATCACAATCTGCCACTGCGAGGAGGCTGTAAGCCGACGAAGCAGTCCCCTTTTTTTGCAAAGATTGCTTCCCTTCGTTCGCAATGACATCCTTGCAACAGAACAATTGTGATTCACTATTCGACTCGGGCGGAGCAGAATCTCGCTATGGTAGAATTCATCTGCCCGCCCCCGTAGCTCAGTGGATAGAGCGTCGGCCTCCGGAGCCGAAAGCGGCAGTTCGAGTCTGCCCGGGGGTGCCACAACAACAGAAGGCATTAATTTCACAACGCTCCCCGCCAATGCCGGGGAGTGCTGTATCATTGGAACTGGATGGTTTATCAGGACATCTGGGAAGGATCTTAGAATATTTCCTGCTCCACATGGAACTCGCGGCAGATGGCGCGGATTTCCTCCGGGTCCAATCCCTGACCGATTTCCCCCGAACTCAAGTTTAGAATTTCATATCGTGCGGCGGTTTCGGCATATTCCACCAGATCGACGGCGCGCAGGATCGAAGAGTCCGAGCGCGCCATAACGCCATGTTTGCCCCATACGATCAGTTGATGGCGCCGAAGGGACTCGACGCTGCCCGCGGTCAGGTCCTCCGAGCCCGGCAGGAGGAATGGAAGGACTCCGATCCCCTGCGGCAGGTTGAGGATGGTCTCCGGCTGCCAGCGAAGCAGATGCGTATTCATATACGTCTGGTCCTGGTAGCGCGGGATGTGACTCAAGTAGGTCAAGTGCACGGG
>VGNF01000327.1 GCA_016866195.1 Chloroflexota bacterium
ATGCCGATCACCATGGCCACAAAGCGGCCGGTCAACTCGACGATTACCGCCAGCAGTTTCCACACGGCGGCGAAGGGCCATAAGTACCAGGGGATGCGCGTTTTTGTCTTGTCTGTCATTGAAACCTCCGAATGAGTATACGACTCAATTCGGGAATCGGCGCGCCAGACGCCGGGAAGGATGAGTCCCTACTAAGGTACTCCTTCCCAAAACTGTCATCGCGGCTATAATCCCGCTCATGCCTACAAAAACCAAAAAATCCACACCTGCCATCGAGCAGGAACTGCCGGGCGAGGAGGAATTCGTCATCTTCCGGCGCACCCATTTTTATTCGGTACTGGTCGTGCTGGCCTTCGCGGTGGGCCTGCTGGTCGGGTACGTGGCCTGGGGACGCGACACCGCGGTGACGGTCGCCGCGCCTGCTCCGGCCGCGGCGCAGCCGGTTGTTCAGACTCCTCAAGCGACTCCGGTGCCTGTAGTGTACGAGATCGAAACGGACGGCTTCCCCAGCCTCGGGCCGGCGGATGCCCCGATCACGATCGTCGAATTCAGCGACTATCAATGCCCGTTCTGCTACCGCTGGCACGTGCAGGTGTACGACGCGTTGATGCAGGCCTACCCAGATCAGATCCGCTTCGTGTACCGCAACTTCCCGCTCTCGTTCCATCAGAACGCCTTCCCCGCCGCAGAGGCCGCCTTGTGCGCCGGCGATCAGGATGCCTATTGGGAATATCACGCTGTGTTGTTCGACAATCAGGACGCGCTCAACAACCAAGCGGGCACCGTGCTGGAGCAATCCACGTACAGCCAGTACGCTTCCGATCTCGGCCTGGATGCGGCCGCCTTCGACGAGTGCATGACGAGCCGCAAGTATCAGCAGTTCATCCAGGACGACATGGCGTACGCCTCCTCGCTGCCCAACGATTCGACCGGTGAACCCGCGGTGGGAGGCACGCCGACCTTCTTCATCAACGGTTACCGCCTCGGCGGCGCGTACCCGATCGAGTACTTCAAACAGATCATCGATGCCGAGTTGGGGAACAACTGACCGAGCGACAATTTGACGCGGGCGGGCGATACAGCCCGCCCTTTTGATTCGTGCCCGACCCGCAACTTAAAATTTCCAAGGTGAATCTTAAAAGTCCTCGTGCGGCTGGAGCTTGGTGGTAACATTTCCAAATCACCCAATCCCCTCCAGAGAGGTATTCATGAAAAAATTTGTGGCGATCGCAGGCAACATCGGTGTCGGAAAATCCACGCTGGTCAAGATGCTGTGCGACCAGATGGGCTGGGATCCGTTCTACGAGCCGGTCACAGAGAATCCCTACCTGGAGGACTTCTACAGGAACATGTCCGAGTGGGCTTTCCACTCGCAGGTGTTCTTCCTGACGCACCGCCTGCGCTCCCACTTCCAGCTGGCGCAGCATCCCAACTCGGTGGTGCAGGACCGCAGCGTGTACGAGGACGCCGAGATCTTCGCGCGCAACCTGTATCAGCAGGGGAACATCCAGGAGCGCGACTACTGGACCTACCGCGACCTGTATGAAACGGCGGTTCAATTCCTGCCGCCGCCGGATCTGGTGATCTACCTGCGTGCTTCCGTCCCGACGCTTCTGGCGCGCATCGAACTGCGCGGGCGGGATTACGAACGGCGCATCGCCCCCGAATACCTGCAGAATCTAAACGACCTGTACGAATCCTGGATCGAGAACTTCACGCTGTGTCCGGTGCTGGCCGTCCCCGCGGATGATCTCGATTACGTGGCTCACCCCGGCCATTTGCGGCTGATCGTTGCCAAGGTGGACGACAAGCTCACCGGCAAGGAGGAAGTGGTTTTCGAAGCGGACGAGGTGGCCCGAGCCGCCGAGGATTAGGCGAAGCGCGACTCGCCTCAATTTCAATCCGTTCACCATCCACTTTTTTTAGCAATTTAGACTGCCCCCACCCTGAACCTATCCCTCCTGCGTCCACCGCGGGAGTGCTGTGCGAGGGGAGGGTCTTGTTATTATGTGCGACTATGGAGCGGCGGTGCCGCTCCATAGTCGCAAGAATCTCATCCCCCCTTCTTGGAGGGGGGATCACAGGGGGGATGTTAGAATGAAGTCAATAAAAAGATTCGGGAATAAATTTCCTTTTTATTCCACGAACGACATCCACTTGCTCATGTTCTCCGGCACAAACCGTTCTCCGTCCCACCCCGCTGCATCCCAAAACATCGCGCGCCAGATGTTCGCCCCGTAGCCGCGGCATTCCGCAAACAAAAAAGCGATGGGCAGGGTATCCGGCAGGTTGCACACCGGGGATTGAAATGCCTCCCCCTGCGGCATGGAGGGAACCGTCCCTGCGCGCGTGTTGGCCAGGCTGGGCGTGGGTGTGCAATCCTTGTACCAGGAACCATTACCGTCCGGCAGGCGGCAGGTGGATTCGTCCTCCACCTTGGCGATGGAGTAGGTGTACGAGTCGTAGATCTTCCCTTCCGGGTTGAGCAGGCGCACGGTATCCCCTCCATCGCTCAACAGGATGTTCGTCTCCAGTCCATAATATACGGCGCGTTCGCCGGGCTTGAGGGTGATATCCGGCAGGACGAATGGGCTGGAGCCAAGGTTCTCCTCGTCGTCCAACCTCCAGCCGCTCATGCTGATATCCACCGGACCGTAGTTCATGATCTCGATGAATTCATCGAAGACATTCACCAAACCATCCTGATTCCAGTCGAAGCCGGGGCGGGCAAGATACTCATTGATCACCGGGCGGCCGACGGGAATTGCCGTTGGTCGACGGGTGGGCGTGCGTGTGGGGGTCGTTGTTCGGGTGGCTGTCGCCGTTGCCGTCGATGTAAGCGTTACCGTGATGCCCCAATTGCTTTGTCCCGGCGTTCCATTAACGGAGTTGTTGTTCCGATCGTGTGCGATGACTACGGAGCCGGCAAAGGTGGACCATGAAAAGAAACCGTCCGCGACCGCGCCGCGTCTTTCCATCGTTGCGTAGGTTGGAGAGGCCACACCTGCGGGCCAAGCGCCGCTATCGGAGTTTGCCGTGTCCACAATCGTGTTGCTCGGGTCCAACAGACGCAGAACCTCTCCCTCGTTGCTCATGGAGCCACTAAAGGTCTGGTTCACCGTCAAGTCGTTAAAGACATTGGAGCTGGAGCCGATGAGAAAGTATCCTCCCGCAGCAATGATCCCTGTAAGATTGATTACCGGGCTTCCATCTGCGGCATTCAACTTCCAGTTGGATAGGTTGATCGGTGATGCGCCGGGGTTG
>VGNF01000328.1 GCA_016866195.1 Chloroflexota bacterium
CCCCGCGGTAATCGTGCTGGAAAAAGGCAAAGTGCAGGATTATGTCTTCACGTCTGGATAGGAGGCGCGATGCAACCTGAGATTAAATTCCGCCTGCCGAAGGATATTCCGTTGGAAGAATATCCAAGGCCTGAAGCCTACTTGGAGGAGGCGCGCCGTCTGACCGATGAGGCGCAAAAGCAGGGACTCGTTTTGCGCGTGATGGGGCCGATCGCCCTGCATTATTACTTTCCCGATCATGTGGCCTTGTATCGCAACATGGACCGCCTGGGTGCGCGCGTATTTACGGATATCGATTACGCCTCCTACGGAAAGCACCGCGGCAAATTGGTTCCCTTCTTTGAGTCGCAAAAATATTTGCTCGAAAAACGCGCCGCCATGCTTAGCGGTGGGGAGCGGCTGATCTTCTTCAGCAACCGCATACCCATGATCGATGTATTCTTTGATCGTCTTAATTACAATCATCCGGTCGATTACCGCGGACGGCTGGAAATTCATCCTCATTGTGTGTCGCTCAGCGATCTGCTGTTGCAAAAACTCCAGATCGTACAGATCAATGACAAGGATATCAAGGATGCGATGTTGCTTCTGTTGGCAGGCAGGATCGGCGAGGACGACAGTAATAGTGTCAATGCAAGATATGTTGCCGGGCGGATGGCGGATGATTGGGGGTTTTATTACACCGCATCTCAAAACCTGAAAACGATCAAGGGTGCAGTGAATGGCGTCATGGTTTTGAACGAAGATCAAAGGGGGGAAATTCGCTCGAAGGCCGATCGACTGCTGGAAACCATTGAAAACACTCCAAAATCCGGCAAGTGGAAGAAACGTGCGCAAGTTGGCGCGGCCAAGGTCTGGTATAACGAAGTATCCGATTGGGAATAACCCGACTATTGCCAATCGAAGGGGCAAAGATTCGCTGTCCCGGCCCCAACCGGGGGCGGAAATGAATACGCATCTTGTTATTCAAAATGAAACGGAGAAAAGCATGGCCGCCAATTTCGAAAAAGCGCTGGATTATTCCTCCCGCTGGCTTGAAATTATTTGCAGGAACGAATTCCCCACACTGGAAGAGGCGCATAGGATCATCGACGAATCAAAGACCAATTTTGCCGAGCATTTCAATCGCGGCTGGCTGGATTACCGAAAATCAGTAACCGAGGCGGGCGACTGGGCATCGGTTGAATGGTCCGGCCAGGGCGCAACCATCACGGATGTCCTCGGCCGCAAGTACATCGACTGGCTCGGAGGATATGGGATGCTCGATCTGGGGTGGAGTCATCCGGAAGTGATCGAAGCGGTGGTGGCTCAGATCCGCCGCAGCCCGATGCCCAGCCAGGAATTGATCGATCCCTTGCGCGGCGTATTGGCGAAGCTCATGTCCGAGATCACACCGGGGGACCTGAAGTATTCCTGGTTCGCCGCGAGCGGCACAGAGGCGATCGAAGCGTCCATCAAGATCGCGAAATTGTTCACAGGGAAGTCCGCTTTCATCGTTGCCGTGAAGGGCTTTCATGGCAAGACCATGGGTTCGGTATCCATGATGGGCAAGGCGGATTTCCGTCAGCCGCTCGGCACGTTGTATGGCGGTCCGGTGTATCATGTCCCGTTTGGTGATGCCTCTGCCGTCGAACAGCAATTGGAGATCTGCGACAAGGTGGGGATTGGCGTGGCGGGTGTCCTGTTTGAGCCAATTCAAGGGGAGGCCGGGGCGATCGTTCCAGCGGATGATTTCTGGCCGCGCATTCGAGCCGCCACGAAAAAATTCCGGGTGTTGTTGATCGCGGACGAGGTACAAACCGGCCTGGCCCGGACCGGAAAACTTTGGGGTGTGAACCATTGGGACGTTTCTCCGGACATCATTGCAACAGCAAAATCGCTCGGAGGCGGGGTTATGCCAATTTCAGCCGTATCCACCACCGAGGAGATCTTTAGACCGATGATGTACCCCAATCCCTTCATGCATACCACGACCACCGGCGGCGGTGCGCTGGCATGCTCCGCGGCGATCGCCGCGATCCACGTCACCTTGCGCGATCGTTTGTGGGAGGGCGCGGCGACCAAGGGCGGTTATTTGATCGAAAAAGTAACCGAGCTTGCCGAGGAATTTCCGCAGGTTTATTCCAAGGTGACCGGAAAGGGATTGTTGATCGGACAACACTTTCATACGGCGGAAATCGGGTACAAGGTGGCTGCGGAATTGTTCAAGCGCAATGTGCTAGTGGCTGGCACCCTCACCAACGCGCAATCCGTGCGGATCGAACCGCCGCTGATCATTACGCAGGAAGAGATCGACGAGGGGTTGAACCGATTGACCGATGCTGTTGCGGCTGTCGCGAAAGTACTTTGATGGAGGTTGAAACAGCGCCGAATCGCGCTTGTCAATTGGACAATTGCCAGTACAATAGGAGAATTCTTCGCCGGAGCAGATGATGACCAGTGAATTTGCAGTCGAACTGCGTGATGTGGTGAAACAATTTATAACGCCGGAAGGCAATCTGTTGAATGCCGTCGATCATGTCACCATGCAGATCCGGAACGGGGAATTCTTTTCCATGCTTGGTTCCTCCGGCTGCGGAAAGACCACCTCTTTGCGGATGATCGCCGGGTTTGAATGGCCTACGGAGGGTGAGGTTTACATTGAGGGGAAGCCGATGGGGCACACCCCTCCTTATCAACGGAAGGTCAATACGGTTTTCCAGAGCTACGCCCTTTTTCATCACATGACCGTGTTTCAAAACGTGGCCTTTGGATTGGAAATGGAAGGGGTTGCGAAGAGCGAGATAGCGAAGCGCGTCACGCGTGCCCTGGAAATGGTCCAATTGACCGGAATGGATCGACGAAAACCCAGGCAGCTTTCGGGAGGGCAGCAGCAGCGCGTGGCTGTGGCGCGAGCCCTGGTGAAGACCCCGGATGTCCTCCTGCTCGACGAACCGCTCGGCGCCCTGGATTTAAAGTTGCGCAAGGAAATGCAGCTCGAACTCAAAGCGCTTCAAAAGCAGCTTGGGATCACCTTTATTTACGTCACCCACGACCAGGAGGAAGCCCTGACCATGTCCGATCGCATTGCCGTGATGAGCAATGGCAGGGTGCAGCAGATGGGCACACCGGTCGAGATTTACGAGCGCCCCACGAATCGCTTCGTGGCGGATTTCATCGGCGAATCGAACTTCCTCAGCGGTACGATCAGGTCGCTTTCCTCCCAGGAGGCGGAAGTATACATTCCCAGTTTGAATGCGGAGATCAGCGGGATTCCCA
>VGNF01000329.1 GCA_016866195.1 Chloroflexota bacterium
CGTTGCAGGTGGAGGCGGAGCAGGAGGCACAGGCACTTGTGAGTGATCTTAAATCCAAGGTCAAGGTCGAGCAAATCCCGGTTTATGAATTGCCTCCCGCCATCGTCGTACATGCCGGACCAAAGGCGATGGGGGTTGGATTCTTCGTTTGAGTCTCCGACGCATCCATCGATTCGTCACCAGCGGCTCAACTGGTTGGAATGGTATAATCCCGTCGCATTTTGGTCTTTCGCAAGGAGCTTTCCATGTCCGGTCATTCCAAGTGGTCCACCATCAAACGCAAAAAGGGGGCGGCGGATGCCAAGCGCGGCGCGATCTTCACCCGCCTTACCCGCGAGCTGGTCCTGGCCGCCCGTGAAGGCGGAGGCGATCCCGAATCCAACTTCCGCCTGCGTCTTGCCATCGACAAGGCGCGCGGGGATAACATGCCCAAGGACAACATCGAACGAGCGATCAAACGCGGCTCTGGCGAGGATAAGGAGGGTTCCACGTTCGAAGAGTTGACGCTGGAAGGCTATGGTCCGCATGGATCGGCTATCATGGTCGCCTGTGTCACCGATAACCGAAACCGCACCATCGCAGAAGTCCGTCATGCCTTCTCCAAGTCCGGCGGCAATATGGCTGAGGTCGGCGCGGTGGGCTGGCAGTTTGACCGTAAATCCTACTTTTCCTTTCCCTCCAGCCAGTTGTCCTACGAGAAAGCCTTCGATCTGGGAGTGATCGCCGGCGCGGACGATGTGATCGATGGGGGCGAAACGGTCGAGATTCTCGGGCCTGTGGATTCATTCAAGACCATCGCCGACGCGCTGCATCAGGTGCATGTGACTTCGGACGAATCCGGCTTGCGGATGATCGCCAAGCAGGAGCTCGAACTCGAAGTTGATTCCACCCTGCAAGTGATGAAGCTGATCGAGTCGATTGAAGAGTTGGATGACGTCCAGGACGTGTTCCATAACGTCAAGGTCTCGGACGAGGCGCTTGCGGCGATCGAAGCTTGACCCGGGTTTTACCACATTGGGCACGAAGGGACATCGCAATTGACCTTCGTGCCCGTTTGTGTTCTGTGAAGGTTTTCATATGACCCTGGCTCTTGGAATCGATCCCGGGACCGCCACGACGGGATATGGACTCGTCCGACTCACGCGTGACGGAAGCCTGGTCGCGGTATCCTTTGGCATCTTCACCACACCCAAGGAGGCTTCCGCCTCATCGCGTCTGGAACTGCTCTACCGGGATTTGTCCATATTCCTGAAGAAGAACAAACCGGATACCGCCGCAGTCGAGAAACTGTTCTTTTCGAAGAACGTCAAAACCGCGCTTTCCGTGGGACAGGCGCGCGGCGTGATCTTATTGGCACTGCACAAGGCGGGCATCGAGCCGTTTGAATATACGCCGAATGAGGTCAAGCAGGCCGTGGCAGGATATGGCTCGGCGGAAAAGAGGCAGGTGCAGGAAATGGTGCGGGTCTTGTTGCAACTCGAATCCACCCCCAAACCGGATGATGCCGCCGACGCGCTTGCGATCGCAATCACACACTTGAATACAAGGCGGTATTGACCACAGATCAACACAGATGCGCTATTCCCTATTGCCCATCCATTAACCTCAAGATTGGGAATATGCCTATTCCTGCTCATCCTTCTGATCTGAGTTCATCTGTGGTTAAATAGAACCATGATTGCCACCCTGAGCGGAGAGATTACCCAAATCGAAGAAAATGCCCTTGTGGTCGAGGTTGGCGGCGTGGGTTTGCGCGTCTTCGTCCCCGCACCGGTAAGGGGACGGGTCAAGACCGGAGAGGCGGTTTTCCTGTTCACCCATCTGGTCGTGAGGGAGGATGCTCTCGCTCTTTACGGCTTCGAATCCCAGGCAGAGCGCGACCTGTTCAACATCCTGCTGGGTGTGGATGGTGTAGGACCGAAGGTCGCGCTGTCGGTCCTCTCCTCGATGACTCTGGATGCGGTTCAGCGCGCGGTCTTTGCCGATGAAGCGGACCTGTTGAGCAAGGTTCCCGGCGTGGGCAAGAAAACCGCGCAGAAAATTGCGCTGCATCTCAAGGACAAACTTAAACCGTCGGACGCCCTTGCCAGGGTGGCTGCGATGGCAGATTACGACAGCGAAGTCCTGGCCGCCCTGACCGCGCTTGGGTATTCCGTTGTGGAAGCGCAATCCGCCATTCAATCCATTCCAAAAGACGCGCCCAAGGACGTAGAGGAACGATTGAGGGTGGCTCTGCAATATTTCGGAACCTGATGAGGCCGGGGGATCGGATTCACGTCCAGGCATACAAGGCGGACGGAATTGTGTATCGAAGCTGGATGGCCACAATCGAGTCCATCGAAAAGGATTCGATTGTCACAATTGCCCCGGCGAACGATCCGGTAAAGGACCGGAAGCGAGGATTGTTCTACACACGACATGCTCTGAGGGCATATTATTGGACTGGCGCAAACTACAACCTGATCGAGGCCTTCGATACAAAGGGTGTTGCGGTTGAAATCTACGTGAATATCGCCTCTCCTCCTCAATTTATGGAACGAGGGATCAGGTTCACGGACTATGAACTGGACGTATCCAAACTTCCACCCGCGCCTGCGAGGATCGTGGACGAGGACGAGTTCGCCGAAGCGGTTGTGCAATACCGCTACAGCGAGGAATTTCAAGAAAGGATGATCGCAGACGCCAGGAAAGCGGTTGAACTGGCGGATCGCTGGCAGGCAATGTCGGCTCCGATCTTTGGAGGAGAACATGCTTAAGAAGAAGATCACATTCATCGGTCCCGGCGTGATGGCGGAAGCCATGATCGCAGGCCTGCTGCGCAAGAAACTGGCGGATGCAAGCCACATCATCGCCGCCGGCCCCCGCCCGGAGCGCGGCGATGAATTGCACAAGAAGTACGGCATCAAGACCACCACCGATAACTCAGCCGCCATTCATGAGGCGGATGTGGTCGTGCTCTCGATCAAGCCGCAGAGATTGACCGAGGTGATGAAGGGTTTGAAGGGAGTTCATTCCGATACGCTCGTCCTGTCCATCATCGCCGGCGCCAGCATCAAGAAGATCAGCAGCGGTCTGAAACACAAGGCCGTCGTGCGTTCGATGCCGAATACCCCCGGCCAGATCAGCGAAGGCATCACGGTCTGGACCGCCTCCCGCGAGGTCACCGGCAAACAGCAGGAGATCGCGCGTGCGATCCTCGGCGCGCTGGGTGAGGTGGTCTTTGTGGAGGACGAAAGTTACCCCC
>VGNF01000330.1 GCA_016866195.1 Chloroflexota bacterium
CTGCTGCTGGCCGGAACATGCACGCCCTAGCCTGACAACCGCCTGGCATGGCCTTTGCGTAGCGAATTTCTAAATTTCACCAACCGCCTATGTTACAAACACTCCTGAGCCAACTCGTTGACAAAACAAGCATTTGGGATAAAATTCACTCCGCACAAACCGGGCCGAAGTGGCGGAATTGGCAGACGCGCTACGTTCAGGGCGTAGTGAGAGCAATCTCATGAGGGTTCAAGTCCCTCCTTCGGCATACCCGACCCGCGCAGGCGGGTTTTTCATTTCCCATGAAGCGTTCTCTGGTCTTCATCCTTGTCACGGTTTTCGTGGACATGCTTGGATACAGCATGATGCTGCCCCTGCTGCCATTCTTTGTCCAGCAGCAGGGTGGAAATGCCTCGCTCACAGGCGGACTGCAATCCTTGTATGCGTTCCTGCAGCTTTTCAGCGGGCCGGTTCTGGGCACCCTTTCGGACCGGTATGGACGAAAACCGATCCTGGTGACCTGCCTATGCGGCACAGCCATCGCCTACGCCCTGTTTGGGCTGGCGGATTCGATTGCCATTCTGTACGCGGCTGTGCTGCTCGATGGATTGACCGGCAACAACCTGACCACCTCTTTCACTTACGTGGCGGACGTAACTGCTCCCGAGGAGCGATCGCGCGGGATGGGTCTGGTCAGCGCAGCCTTTGGTGTGGGACTCATGGCTGGACCGGCCCTGGGTGGCTTGCTCAGCGAATTTGGATTGTTCGTCCCTGCCTTCGCGGCTTCCACCATTGCCCTGGTCAATACAGTGTATGGATTGGTGGTTCTGCCTGAATCCCTGCCGAAGGAGAAACGCAGCCGACATAAACCAGCGCTCAACTTTCTCGTGAATCTGCGCTCGCTTCTAGCGCAGCCGGGCATCCGCCTGTTGTTGATCAGCCTGTTCTTCCTCAACCTGGCATTCTCCGGCCTGCAAATGAATTTCCCTTTGTTCAGCAATGCCCGCTTTCAATGGGATGCGCGTCAGAACGGTTTATTCTTCGCCTACGTTGGCGTGATCGCGGTCGTGGTTCAGGGATTTCTCTTTGGAAAAATTCAACCCAGGGTGGGCGAAGGGCGGCTTGCCCTGTTTGGTCTGGTGTCCATGTCCCTGGGTTTGGGAGGCGTGGCATTGGCCAGACAAGCATGGATGATGTTCCCGTTCGTCGGCCTAGCCGCGCTGGGAAGCGGTACCAGCATTCCCTCCCTTTCAGGTATGGTTTCCGCCCGCGTTCCCCAGGACCGGCAGGGACTCCTAATGGGGGGCACCCAGACTCTACACGGGCTCACAGGGGTTCTGGGTCCGACCCTGGCCGGGTTAGCGTTCGATGCTATCGATACGAGTGCGCCATACTGGATCGGAAGCGGACTGGCGCTCGTGGCATTGTTGTGCGCCTATCGCGAACGATCCTTGCATCAAGCTTTGTAGATCCTCAAGCATTTTGATCGTCGAGCAGGGAGATTATCCTGTTCACCGCAACTCCAACCCCGTCCTCGGTCCGTAGTTTTTCGCCCAGCAGACGAGAAGCCTCCAGAATCCCATCTACTTGCATTTCATTGATCGCGTAAATCAAATTTTTCGGTGTCAGGGATCTTTGCGGGATCGGGCTGGGACCGGCCCCCAAGGCACACACACGCTCACCCCAAAAGAATTGATCCACTGCCAGGGGAGTGACCAGGCTGGGTACCCCGGCTCGTAAAGCAGCGGCGGTCGTACCTGCGCCTCCGTGGTGGACGAGGCCGGCCATTCGCGGGAACAGCCAGGCGTGAGGAACGTTTTCCGTCAGGAGGTAGACCTCCGGCGATTGTGGAATCAGGTGGGATGCTTCCCCCGGCAGGCTGATGACGGCGCGGAATTTCAACATTTCGATAGCCCTGGTTATCACTTCCATCAAGGAGACCGCCGAATGCATGCCAGGGCTGCCAAACCCAAAATAGACCGGTGGTTTCCCATTGACCAGGAATTTCTTCAATGCAATTGGCGGAGTGAAATCCTCCAGCTTTGGCCCCCAATAGCCAGTGATGAAATTTCTCCCTTTCCAATCGGCCGGCGCGGAAACCACGCTTTCGCTAAAACCATACAGGATGGCTCTCAATCCCGCGAGTAAATTGTGAAGTGGATTGAGAGGCCTCAAATCCAAAGTCTCTGTACGCCAGTGGTTGATCACCGGCCTCCATGGGAGGAATAACGCTCGTGCACTCAGCCAATAGGTAAGCCGGTTGTAGAAGCCCCCCAGCTTGAGTGAAGTTGGCCATAAGGAGGAGGGAAACTGTGCAGTCGGAGTGACAGGCTGTAGGAAAGCCCCAATGCAGGGAATTCTCAAGGATTCGGCGATCGATGTTCCCCAAATGGTCGGTAAGCCGATGACGAGAGCGGAGGCATCACGTGAGGCTTTCCAGCCGTTGGAGATCATCTGCGAGTAAACCGGCCGGGCTTCGCGCAGGAATCCCAAGGCTGCGCGCAGTATGGTCAGAGGATTATCGTTAAAGGTCAACGCAGACTGCCTGCCGGGGTTAGCCAGAAGATCGCTGGGATTTCCCTGCAACTCCGCGTACGGGATCGATTGAGCTTCGACTAGGTTGCGAAAGGCCGGCGGAGCAACCAGGCGAACGGTTCGCCCGGCATCCTGCATTCCGCGGGCGAGTGCGGCTATGGGCTGCACATCCCCGCGGGTGCCGCTGGTGAGAAAGACAATCGGCTTCAAGGCTTTTCGAAGACCAGCCAGTGGTACTTGATCCACCCGCCTTTCAGGCATTGCTGCAAGGCCATGCTTCCGAGCATGGATGGAACGATCGGATGGTCTTGCGGCAATCGTTTTCCAAACCAGTACAGCATCCCTGCCAAACCCTGCGGGAGGGCGCGAAGGCGCAGGAACGGGGTGAGGTCACGCGACTCGAGCAGGACGAATCCAAGGTCCCGCGCGTAACCGATGACGACCTCCACTGTTTGCGGGTTGGGTACGTACCAGCCATCTTGATAGTACTTTACCCAGGCTTGGGATCGATCCACATTGGAAACGAGAAAATCATCCAACAGGATCAACCGTCCCTTTGGAGCAAGCAATCGGGTGGCTTCCCGAAGGTATCGATCGGGTTCCTGGGCGTGGATGAATGCTTCGATGGAATAGATCAGATGAAAATTACTTCCAAGTGGAACATTGTGAAAATCCCCCTGGGTAATGAAGGCGTTTGAAATGCCAAGATCTCGGCGTTTT
>VGNF01000331.1 GCA_016866195.1 Chloroflexota bacterium
TCCACCACAATTTTCCAACAGGTCCAGGGAATGTACATGCACCTGCTTGAACATTTCATGATCCGTGCATAATCCATCAACGAGTTTGAGTGTGGAATTCATTCTTGTATCTCCTCGCATGTGTTTCGAGCAAACTGTTTAGGCGGTCAATGCGCGGGCAAGGTCAACCGCCGCCGCCGCGTTGGATGCGTACCCGTCCGCCCCGCATTTCATGGCGTAATCCTCTGTGACCGGCGCTCCGCCAAGAATGATCTTGGTCGAATCCCGCAGCCCGGCCTCGCCAATCTCATCGATGGTCGCTTTCATGTTCTGCATGGTGGTGGTCAACAGGGCGCTCATCCCGACCAGTTTGGGCTTATGTTCACGGACCGCCTCTACAAAAGCCTGCGGGTCAACATCCGTGCCCAGGTCAATAATTTCGAATCCAGCTCCCTCCAACATCATCTTGACCAGGTTCTTGCCGATATCGTGCAAGTCGCCTTTGACTGTCCCAATGACGCATTTGCCCACGTTCCTGGCGCTGCTTTGTGTGAGCAGGGGGCGCAGGATATCCATCCCTGCGTGCATGGCGCGGGCGGCAACCAGCACTTCAGGGACGAACAAGACGCCGTCTTTGAAGTCTTTGCCGACCCTGTCCATGCCGGCAATCAAGCCTTCTTGCAAGATCTGGTCGGCTGCCGCGCCTCCATTGAGTAACTTTTGGACCAGATCTGAGACGCTTTCTTCGTCTCCTTCGTAAAGGCTCGATGCAATTTGTGAAAGATCGCCTGTCATGTTGAGAAACCTCCTGGTTGAATAGTTTTAGCGGTTCGGGGCTGTCTATGGGAGCAGAGCGTGAGCCAATTCTCCCGAGATGCCCAGAACCGCCATGAGTTCCTGGGATAGATTCTTGATATGTCGCTGGATATGTTGCTCTACAAGGACTGCATTCCTGTCCTTGAGCGCAGACAGGATCGCCTCGTGCTCCCGATGTTCCTGCTCGAGACGTCCCTGGGATAGTTCTTCCTGTCGGCGCATCCCCTCATAAGACATGGTGCTTGGGAACCAAACCCACATCGCCTCGACCTGGCGGATTAGGTAGCGACGGTTACTGGCGTGGCAAATCGTCAGGTGGAATTTCGTGTTCAATTCGCGCCGTTTTGTCATCTGGTTTGGTCGTTGGCAAGCACGTGCTTCCTCCAGGTTTCTTTCCAACTTTTCCAGGTCCTGGTCGGTCATGAGGGGAGTGGCATAGCGGGCAACCAGGCTTTCCAGGACTATACGGATATTGAACATATCCAAGATGTCCTCTGGCGAATATCGGGCTACCTGCACGCCTTTGTAGGGGATGCGGACTGCCAGTCCCTCGGCTGCCAGCCGCCGGATCGCTTCCCGCACGGGGAGTTGGCTGGTTCCAAGTTCCTGGGCCAGGGCTTCTTGCCGCAGCCATTGACCCGGCGCCAGGCGGCCGTCGATGATGGCGTCTTGTAGCCTGCGGTAAACCCGGTCGCTCAACGGGCGATGATCTTCGAGTGTGTCGAGCAAACCGGTTAGGAGTGTGCCTTCTCTTGGCATCCTGCAGATCCCTTTACTTTAAGAACGTTTGCCTGGG
Source organism: Chloroflexota bacterium (assembly GCA_016866195.1). Lineage (GTDB taxonomy): Bacteria > Chloroflexota > Anaerolineae > Anaerolineales > Villigracilaceae > VGNF01. The sequence continues at coordinate 1,592 of VGNF01000331.1, forward strand.
CTTTTTGCAAAACAACAATGTGGGAGCAATAATTAGATATTATATCTAATATTCTATTATGTCAAGGGCTCGCATTCTATCAAATAAAATGTTACCGAAGTGGTATCGTTCCGTCAAAAGAAAATGTTACCGAGGGAACGATGGCCGAAACAGACCCCATGACCATAGATGAACGCAGAAAATACCTGCATAGGATGAGAATCCGTTATTGGCAAACCAAGCAGAAAAGCGAGCGAAGCCGTTTGCTTGATGAAATGCAGGCAGTAACCGGCTTGCATCGCAAGTCGCTGCTACGGCTGATCAACGGTGAGTTGGCGCGCAAGCCGCGCCGCAAACAGCGCGGCAAGATTTATGGGACGGAAGTGGAGGCGGCGATAAGCAAGATCGCGCAAAGCCTGGACTATCCGTGTGCAGAACGGTTGAAACCCAACCTGGTGTGGATGGCCAATCACCTGGAAGCGCATGGCGAGCTCAGCGTAACCGCCAAATTGCGCGAGCAACTGGGAACGATCAGCGTCAGCAGTCTGCGGCGGCGTCTGCCCGCCAGTGAGCGCGCCACCCAGCGCATCGCCCACCGCAAAGGCCAGCCGCGGCCGTCGTTCGCTCAAAAACAATCCATCCCCATCCGCCGCATTGATTGGGACGAACGCTGGCCCGGCCACTTTGAAGTTGATCTGGTGCATCACTGTGGCCTCAGCGCCGAGGGACAATATCTCCACACCCTGCAGATGTTGGACGTCGCCACCGGCTGGTGTGAATGTGTCGGTGTTCTGGGACGCTCCTATTTAGTCATGCAGGACGGTTTTGAGCGAATTTCCCACCGTTTGCCCTTTGAAATTCGGGAATTGCACCCCGATAACGGCACGGAATTCCTCAATGCCCATCTGCTGCGCTACTGGCAGGACAAGGTGAAAGCCGAACTCTCCCGCAGCCGCCCCTACCACAAAAACGACAACCGCTTCGTAGAAGAAAACAACTTCTCTCTTGTACGTGCCTACATTGGGTATGGCAGATTGGAGACTGTGGCGCAGGTCAAACTTCTCAATCAACTCTACGACCAACTCTGGCTCTACCACAACTTCTTCCAGCCCGTGATGCGCCTGTCTGAAAAACACTGGCAGGAACACCGTGTCAAGCGTATCTATGACGACGCCCTGCCCCCCTTCGATCGGTTATGCAAAACGGACATCTTGCCACCCGCTCGCCAACTCGAACTCGAAACCCTGCGCCAGAAGACCAATCCCATTCGTCTCCGAGACGACATCCAAACCTCGATTGATCGGCTGTATGCCCTGCCAGGCTTGAAGGAAGGCGTCGTAGAAGATGTGCGCCTATCCTTGTTCGATCCACAGGCTGTTCTGGCAGAACTGTGACCCTCCCACCAGCCATGTTGCGGTATAATCAACGCACCCCCCACTCGAAGACGAACAGGCCGTCTCTCCCAATTCGGCTGGTTCGTCTTTTTGTGTTTCTTCACTCTTTCTTGGAAAGGAGGCGGCGGCCTCGGTAACATTTTCTTTTGATAGAACGATTGCGGTTCGGTAACATTTTCATTTGACTTGACACGGCCATGCTGGCCTGGGCGTGT
>VGNF01000332.1 GCA_016866195.1 Chloroflexota bacterium
GTCCTCCCTGGGTTTTGTGGGTGGGCAGCAAACCCTTATCCGACCACAACCGCACCGTGCTGGGATGCACACCCAGGACCTTCGCGGTGTCGCTAAGGGAAAGCCATTCTTCGGTCACAGGTCACTCCGCGGCAATCGCCGCTGTTTCTGCAAAGGATGGTTCATTTGCCCTCCTGGAAAACGCATTGACATCGATACGAGGCAGCATGAGAGCCGCGGCCAGCAACATCAGGGCTTCGATGCCGAACACAACCAGGTAACCGCTCAAAGCATGACCGCTTATGCCAGTCACCACATCGCGCACCACCCCACCCAGGACCGAACCGGTCAGCCGCGAAAGTGCATTGGAAAAACCCCAGGCGCCGATGTACAGCCCAACCTTGCCGGGGGCGGTCAATTCGAACATGAGCGAGAGGTTCGCGACCGTCGAGAGGCCTGTGCCAAAACCGAGCAGGATCACCCCGGCCCAGAACAGGTTTCCATCAGCCCGAATCCCGCTGATCACGATCAACAGGAATCCGGCCAGCGCGCCGAGGTTACCGATCTGCGCGACGATCTTCTTGGAGGCGCGTCCCTCGAGCAGGCCGGCCACGAGGATCGCCGCCAGGACGAAAGTCCCCCAAACCGACGTGATGCGCGTGGTTTGTGTGACGGTCATGCCGAAAGCCTCCGCTCCGAAGGGTTCGAGCAGGACATCCTGCCCGAGGATTGCAGCCAACAGTAATAATAGATAGAGGAAGAAGGAGCGCGCCACAGGATTGGCTGTGATGGCGGAGACCATCTCTCGCAAGGAATAGTTTTCCGATCCTGCCTGATGAGCGAGATTGTCGAAACGTTCCTCCAGTTTGAACAAGCCAAGCAATCCAAAGACCAGGGCGGCAAAGGCAACGATTTCAAAGGAACGAATCAAGCGTTCGGGTGTGTACGGGTCTACCATGAGGCTCAAAGCGATGGCGGTGGCGATGATGGAGACAATCATCATGAACCACATGGTTGCGATTGTTTTCCCTCGCCCGCCCTCGCCGGAAAGTTCCGCAGCCAGGGAAAGATAGGAGACGCTGGCAAGGTTGAACCCCATCCCCCACGCGCCGAACGCCGCCAAACCTGCCAGGATCCCCAAGGCGAAGTCCCGGCTGATCAGGAAAGCAACCTGCGGAGAGACGATCACACCCAGGACGCACAGGATCAATCCAGCCAGGATGTAGGGCGTGCGTCGGAAACCGAGGACCGGGTGACGGTCGGAATAGGAACCGATCGCCATCTGAATGGGCGAAAACAGGTAGGGCAACGAGGCAAGGATCGCCACCAGGGTTGCCGAAAGGGCGAGCTCCTTGATCATCACACGGTTGAGTGTGCTGTTGATCGGGACGAGGGTCATGGCGACCGCAACATGGATCAAACCGAGTTGAATGCGTTTGACGAACATATCAGTTCATAAATACAAGGAGGGCGTTCATTCGCCCTCGCCTCTAATGGTCTAAATTGTATGGTTGGGGGCGGAATTGGCAATGTAGATTTACGTAGAATTTTACTAGAATATGGTGAAAGATGAATCGCCTCCCATTCACTGGTTCCCCCCTCCTTCATGTCTCCGGCTGTGCTTGGCGGGAATGAGAACAGCGGTGTGCAGCCCTGCCGGCAAGCCTGAGGGAAAACAGAATGGTAGAATTAAAAATAGAATCTCACACCGCCATTTTCCTTGGGATGCAGACATTCATACACTTCTTTCAAGTATGGGAGCCTATGTCTGAGCAGGAAGTTCATCAAGCCAGATCAGGTGCTCAGGGTCAAGATGAATATGGCCAACACCGGCCGCCGCGCAGACGGGGAGATCGTTCAACTGTGTGTGCATGACACCCAATCTTCCAATGCATGTCCGGAGAACGATCTGAAAGCCTTCATCCAAGTGGGATTCAAGCCAAAGCAGACAAAGACCGTGGCCTTCAACCTCGACTGAGGAGCCCTCTAGAATTTCAACTCACCAGGAGCCGGGAATACGGGACCCGGTGAGTTTGACATATGAATCGTCGCCTCCAGCCGCGACAAACAGGTGAAGGGAAAATCATTCTTGAGCTAAGCGACAAGATTTATCGAAGAGAGGATTGAACACCTTTGAAATCTGTACAATTTCATGGACATGAGTGCTGTCAACTGACAAACGGTTTGCTTGAACTGATGGCCACGCGCTCCATTGGTCCGCGCATCCTCTCCCTCAAGCTTCAAGGAGGCGTAAACCTGCTGGCTGAACTGCCGGATCTGGGGGCCGATTGTCCCGGGACAGGGATATTCCACTTTTACGGCGGCCATCGTCTGTGGCATGCACCGGAAGAGCCCAGCCGTACCTATCTTTTTGACGACGCGCCGGTGGACATCACGCCGATGGAAGATGGACTGCTTGTGACACAAGACGTTGAAGCCAAAACCGGCCTGCAGAAATCGATGGAGATCCGCCTGTCAGACGGCCTCCCTCAGGCAGTCATCACCCATCGAATTGCAAATCGGGGGATCTGGCCGATCGATTGCGCGGTGTGGGCAATCACTCAATTCAGGGTCGGGGGTCTTGCTATGCTCCCTCTAACCTGCGAGGATACCGGTGTGTTGCCCAACCGTTCGCTGGCACTATGGCCTTACTCCCACCTCAGGAACCCGAACCTGCGTTGGGGAAGCCAATACATCCTCCTGGATGCAAAAATGGACGCCCCTTTCAAGATCGGCTTCCCCAACCCGCGCGGCTGGCTGGCGTACTGGCTGGATGGGACGGTCTTTGTCAAACGCGCAGGATATGATGCACAGGCCACCTACTGCGATTTTGGAAGCTCGAGCGAATGCTATTGCTGCGCCGAGTTCATCGAACTGGAGACACTTGCACCGATCACTACGATCCAACCGGGGGGATCCGCTTCGCACGTAGAGACATGGGAACTCCACAAGGATGTGGAACAACCCCGCAATGAAAAAGATATCGAGTCAATCGTGAAAGATTTGGGATTGGATTCATAGACACCTGATCGAGGAAGAACAGAATGAAAACGTCCACAAAATTTCCGAGAGGGTTTGTATGGGGGGCGGCCACCGCCTCGTACCAGATCGAAGGTGCCTGGAATGAGGACGGAAAGGGGGAAAGCATCTGGGACCGCTTCAGCCACACGCCGGGGAAGATTCAAGAAA
>VGNF01000333.1 GCA_016866195.1 Chloroflexota bacterium
AGGGATCGGAATCGACGTCGACCGGAAGTACTGCGAATTGGCGCGCAAACGCCTTCTTTCGTCAAGCTCGACACAAGGCTCGCCGCCGAAACCGCGTCCACGAAAATCCCACAAGGCCGGATAATACGGTGCACGAAAATTCCCGCAATAAGTATGATAAAAAAGATTCCCTGCTGCTGGGAAACCGGGCGGAGAAGGCCTTTGTTCAACTGGCGCGTCGCCTGGGCTGGCGCGTTTCACCTTCCTCGAAACGGCAGAACATCGACGAGCACTGGGATTACCAGATCGAACGCGATTCGCAGTCCTTCAAGGTGGAGGTAAAAAGTCTCAAACGCATCCACAGGGATGACGAACAGGCGCAATCTGAACTCACCTGGGTGGAATTGCACGGTGTCCGCCCGCACGACGCAGGTTGGTTGTTCGGCAAGGCGGATTTGATCGCCTTCGAAAAGGACGAATCCTTCCTCCTGGTCCGCAAATCGGACCTGCTCTCCGTCGTCAATAAGAAGGTGGACCTGGTGAGAAAAGTAAGTGAACCATCCGATGCCCTGTACAAGGTGTATTCCCGCCCCGGGCGCAAGGACAAACTAACCCTCCTGCCGATGAAGGACATTCAGAACATTCAATTCGAGGAATGGAGAAAATGAATCGCTATTTTAGAAGTATCCCATGGATCATCCTATACGTGGTCCTCACAACAGCCTGTTCCACTTCTTCCTCACCCACGGTCATAACTGGACCATCCGAAACCGCGCCCTCCGCAACCAGCATGCGAACAGATACCCCCATACCCACTCCCTCTTCGACCTTGCCGCCTCCAACATTGACGTTCACACCCGCCCCGCCTTCTCCAACCCATACAGTTACCCCCCCGCCCTTTGTGGAAAGCTTGAAGGCGGTGGTGACGGCGGATTTGCTAAGCTGTCGTTATGGGCCGGGCGCGGAATACCTGTACTTGTATGCCCTGCGCAAGAGCGCGAATATCAGACTGATCGGCCGCACCGACGGCAACAACTGGGTGATGGTGGACGGAAAGAACCTGTGCTGGGTGAACGCCAAATTCCTTGAGATCGCGGGAGACCCGAAATCCTTGAAGATCAGTTACCCGGAAGGGTATCGAATTCCCGTGTCCCCCTACTACTCTCCCCCGGCAGTTCTGAGCGCGGTCCGCGACCCGAACAATCCCTCCCTCGTCGCCGTCACCTGGACAGATATCGCCCTGCGCCCGGGAGACGAGGAGGATGAGAACATGTTCATCTATATTATCGAGGTCTGGCGCTGCGAGGGCGGGCAAATGATCTTCGATCCGCTGGCTTCGAATTATCCGGAGATCACCTTTATTGATGAACCTGGCTGCGCCGCGCCCTCACATGGCCGTGTGTTCTTTCAGGAAAAGCACGGGTACGCCGGGCCGGCGGAGATTCCCTGGCCCCTACAATGACTTAAGACTCTCCTTCACTGCGTAACACCAGGGAATTGGACGATGGCAATGCATATGTCTTTGCGAAATCCCGTAGGGGATAGGGGATGTGGCAATCTCGACAACCATGCCGACTAGGAGATTGCCACGCTCGCTGGCGCTCGCTCGCAATGACATTTAGGGTTTCTTAATCGATGAGCCACCCGCATTTCCAGCAGGTGGCTCTTTATATACACAAATAGAGACAAGTTTTCACTCGGAATTCAAGGCATACGACAAAATGTCCTTTAACCTGTACTTGTAACCGATGAGTGTCAACTCCGGCGTGATCGAGCCGGCCGTCTCGACCCGAAAATCCCCGACGCCGAAGATGCGGTCAAAAAGATTTTGATCCGCAGCGTAATTGGTGATGCGCGAAAAGGGAATCACCACCTCGCTCTTGCTCAGAATCCCCCTGCGATACGACAGGCGGTCGTCCAGAACGTCCAGCCTTTCGGAAAAATGTGCGATAATCCTCGGGTTCACCAACGACCACCAGCGAATGACGGGTTTAAAGGATTGCATGCAGGGATTTCCTTTCGAAAGCCAAGTATAAAACAAAACCAATCATTTGACACTTTGTTTAAACCACAGGGAGTGTTGGTAATCCTTCACTTCGCCCAGGATTGCAGCTCACATCGTCCCGACACCTGCACCAATCGCAGGTACGGTGTGTCCTGCGGGAGGGAAACACGACGAAGATCATGACTGATTGCCGAAGGTGTGTAAAACATTCTTGATCGCTTGTCATGGTAATATGAGTTAATCTGAAAAGGAAGAAAAATGCATCGAAATTCCAGGACCCCTACTTTGCTCCTGACGACATTGCTGATCGCAATCTCAAGTTGCGCCCCAATCAGTGGAGATGACAACCCGGCTCTGCCGGAGGCAGAATTGACAGCTGATGAACCGACCGAAACTGCTGTCGCGACCTCCACATCGTCTGCCATCACGCCTAAGGTTCCACCGACGGCAACTCCAACGGATACGCCTGCTCCTCAGGTGGTCGATCTCCTCTTTACAAAGAACGCATTTTGTCGCAGAGGGCCGAGCACGAAATATTTCGATGTCGGAAGTTTCAGTCAGGGCGATACTGCACAGGCGGAAGGCCGCAATGATATCGATCCACGTTGGTTGTATGTTCGAATGTCGAATGGAGAAGGGCATTGCTGGGTGTCAGCTACAACGGTCCAGCCGAACCCGGAAGCGGATTTGCTGCCTGTCCAACAGCCGCAGGTACTGCTGCCCCAGACACCGTCAGACATCTACGTCGATCGAATCTGCAAACAGGGTGGGTTTGCCGTCACCCTCAACTGGACACCCGCGTGGGAGGCGGACGGCTATTATGTGTACCTGAACGAGGAGCTGATCCAGGATATTACAAATCCAGGCCAGACCAGCTACGTCATCAAATTGCCGATGAACCAGCCCGTATCGTATGCGCTGCAGGCGTACAATCACATCGGATATGGTGAGCAAAACATTATTTATGACGCGGGCTGCCCGTAAGATTCAGGTGGTGCTGCACCCCGGTGTTGATGGAGGCCACGAACCAAAGATCTGTATACATATTTGAACCATGTCATTCTGAGCGACTGAAAGGAGCGAAGAATCTCGAACTTTGACAGGGACTTGACCCGTAATCTGAGATTCTGCGTCGCTCCGCTCCTCACATGTGCCTGCAGCGCTGTGC
>VGNF01000334.1 GCA_016866195.1 Chloroflexota bacterium
AATTTCTGGTTCACAGACCCCTGGAGCGGGATTCACATCCTTTCCTGGTTGCTGCTGTTTCTTTCGTTAATTCCATTGGCGTTTGGTGTGCATGCCTTGCGAACGAGAGGCGCGCCAACCTCCGCACGAACCGGGGACGATTCCCTGCTGGCGTTCGAAAAAACAACCAACTTGGTGACCACTGGTATCTATCAATCCATCCGTCACCCGCTCTACAGCTCTCTTCTTTTCTTACTTTGGGGGATCTTTTTCAAGGCGCCTGCGGTGACCGCCGGCGTGCTTGTCTTGACCGGCACGGTTTTTCTATTTGCCACAGCCCTCGCGGACGAGAGTGAATGCCTTGCTTTTTTCGGAGATCCTTATCGTATCTATATGACCCGAACCAAGCGGTTCATTCCGTATCTCTTTTGAGTCATGAAGGCCATGCTGTTGCGAGGGGTGTCATCCTTCGCTCAAAATCCAGAACCGCTTGCGTATTCCGAGGTCCCCGATCCGCAAGCCAACGCAGAGGAGTTGCTGATCCGCGTCAGCCGCTGCGGAGTCTGTCACACGGAGCTGGATGAGATCGAAGGGCGGACTCCTCCGGCCCGCTTCCCAATCATCCCGGGTCATCAGGTCGTCGGACGAATCGTTGAGGGACCGAAAAAAGGTCAAAGGGTGGGCGTCGCCTGGATCGCTTCTGCATGTGGAATATGCAATTACTGCAACTCCGGCCGTGAAAATCTCTGCCCCGATTTCAAAGCCACCGGCCGCGATGTCGACGGAGGGTACGCGGACCTGATGAAAGTTCGGTCGGAATTCGCACATCCAATTCCCGACTCGATTTCAGATTCTGAAGCGGCTCCCTTGTTATGCGCTGGTGCAATAGGTTTTCGTTCGCTGCGATTAAGCAAGATCGATAACGGCGATGCACTCGGCCTCATGGGATTTGGCGGTTCGAACCATTTGGTGTTGAAGCTCGCCAAGCAGGAATTTCCCCATACACCGGTGTTCGTTTTCAGCCGAAACCAAGATGAGTGCGAGTTTGCCCTCTCGCTCGGAGCGACCTGGGCGGGTGCAATCGACCAGGTCCCACCGCAGGCATTGGACGCGATCATCGATACCACGCCGGTCTGGAGCCCTATCCTAAAAGCGCTATCAAGGTTGAAAGCCGGAGGCAGGCTGGTCATCAACGCCATACGCAAGGAGGAAGTGGATAAACGCGCTTTGCTCGAGATGGATTATCCCTCTCACGTATGGATGGAAAAAGAAATCAAATCCATTGCCAATGTGACCAGGGCGGACGTGCGCGAATTCCTACACATTGCGGCGTCAGCAGGGATCAAGCCTGAGTTCGAGGAATATGAGCTCCAGGAAGCCAACCGGGCTCTTTCAGATCTGAAGCAGGGTACAATCCGAGGCGCCAAAGTGTTGTGCATCCATTGAATCGAGGAGCTCATGTCGACCTTAAAAACAAAACCGACCAAGGCAAACGTAAATGCATTCATAAATAAGATATCAGCCGCCGAGAAACGAGAAGACTGCCTCGAACTCGTGAAGATCATGAAACAGGCAACCAAATCAGAGCCGAAAATGTGGGGAGCCAGTATTGTCGGTTTTGGGAGCTACCATTATCGTTACGCCACCGGCCGGGAAGGCGATTGGATGCTTACCGGTTTTTCCCCTCGCAAACAAAATCTTACGATTTACATCATGAGCGGTTTCGAGAGGCAAGCTGAGCTTTTAAAAAGACTCGGAAAATTTACGACGGGTTCCTCCTGCCTGTATCTCAAACGGCTGGGCGATGTCGACAAGAAAATACTAAAGGAGCTCATTCGAGAATCCGTCAAGATCATGAAGCACCGTCGATGAGCCTTGACAAGGATCCCGAAGGCGGCGAAAAAAGAAACCTGCACCGATTTGTCGACTTCGAAGGGAAACGAGTGCTGGAAATCGGATGCGGAGAGGGACGGCTGACCTGGAAATACGCCGGCGCTTCTCTCCGGACCTTTGGTCTGGATCCGGACCTCGCCGCGCTTCGAATAGCCCGGGCGGATTCTCCGTCAGGATTGCGCACAAAATCGAAATTTATTTGTGCCGGCGCACAGGATCTCCCATTTTCCAGTGGGATGTTCGATATTGCCCTGCTCGCCTGGTCCCTCTGATGAATCGAACCTGAGAGCATGGTCCATGCTCTGGGCGAAATTCATCGCGTTCTCAAACCCCATGGGATGTTGATCGATATCCGCTCCATCGCATCCGCATGGCCGGTGGAGGTGGTCACGAATAACAAGGTGGTCAAGACGGCCTGGTTGACGGATGATCCTTCCGCCATCGAAGACGACCTGGCCGCCAATCGGGCCATGAGTGAGGCAGAATCCCGCGGGTGGTACCACAAACAAAAGGCGGACTTTTTCAACTGCAACTATTACTGGGATACTCCCTCGGAGATGCTGGAATACCTACAAACCGAATGGCAGGGGTTTGAATCGCTCGACGAGAGTACCTTCGGAAGGGTCAAATCCGCCTGGGCATCGGCGGACGGCGATGCCCGTTTGCGAATCTCCCTGACTATTCTGATCACGAGGTGGGGGAAAAAGGTAGGATTGCGAAAATCCATCCTTACCTTATAATCAAGAAGAAAGTCTGAAAAGAGGAGAGAATCATGAGAAAAATAGAGCGCTTTTTTGCCTTCACACTGCTAGTTTCAACGGCAGTCTCAGCCTGCAACCTGCCTACCTTCCAACCAAATCTCCAGCAGGCTCCTGAAGCTGAAGCCGTGAATTCTGAACCCACGGCTACACCGACGCCAGCAGCGGCGCCGGTCCAAAACTGCAGCCCCACCCTGGTGGCGAATACAGTCGCCAACGTGCGAGGCGGGCCTGGGACCGAGTACAACATCGTTGGTTCCCTCCCCCAAGGAGCTTCCGCGGCCGTGGCTGGAAAGAATCAAGACGGCACCTGGTGGTACATCCAATTTCCCGGTGGCGTAGGTGGTTATGCCTGGATAGCTGCCAGCGTGACTACTGCCACCTGCATTCCTGCCACTTTGGCGATCATTGCCGCACCTCCTGCACCTGCGGCAGCAGCACCCACAAATACGAATGTTCCCGGTGCTCCGCCTCCGCCTCCGCCAAGTGCAATCCCAACGACCCCCAAAC
>VGNF01000335.1 GCA_016866195.1 Chloroflexota bacterium
GGGGGGGCGACGCAGGCCGGTGCGCTGCTCATATTCGCCGGAAAGGGTGCTCCAACGGATGTCATATTTCAATCCGTCCCGAAAAAGGAAGGCATAGCCTTCATCGCCCTGTTCGAGGTGGATATCCAGGTTGGTCGGCGAGACCACATCATGCTCGACAAAGACGAAAATCACGTTCTCGAAGGATAATTGGCGGCCGGTCAAACGATCGACCTCCGCGTGCAACTGGCCGGCAGTGGATTCCTCGGCATTATCCACGTGGCGCAACCAGGATTCCGAAAGCGGGTCATACCTCCAGCCGGATTGATTGAGATAGGCAACGTACACATCGATCTGATCCGAGCGTACGCCTCCCGCAGGCGGCGCCTCCGAAAACAGGTTGCTGGCATACAGGAAGTCACTGCGAGTATGCTTCATATTATCCACGGCGATGGCGATGAATCGTTCCAATTCCATCATGGAACCACCGCCGCGATCCTCGTGTTTCACGAACGAGCATTTGGGAATCTCAGCCAGGACTTTCTCGTCTGCAAAGGCATAGATCAGACACGAACTTTGGAAGAACCCCGCGATGTCGGCGTGAATCAATCGTCCCGAGCGGATTGGTCCGATCTCCGCTTTGGGCATTGCGCGGGCATCTCTCGGAGTGGGTGGAGGGGTTTTTGAGGCGACCAGGCCTGCGTCCAGGTAGGGATACGAGGAGCGGACGTCCGCCTCGGCCTCGCGGGTGAGCGGATTCGCGTCGCTGTCACCATTCTCGTCACCCACATCCGGTTCGGTAAACTCAAGCCAATCTGGAAGATCGAATTCGACCGAGTACTTTCCCTGCTCGAGGTTGAATCCATAGAATCCATTTGAATCGGTGGTGGTTTCTTCGAGTCGCTTTCCGGATTCATTCTTTAAGTACACGCACACGCCGCCGACCCCGGGTTCGTAGGGCTCCTGTCGTCCGTTCCGATTCTTATCCAACCAGACACGATTTCCAAGAATGTACGAATCTTCGGCAAAGCCCGCAGGGCGGATCTCACAATCACCAGTGATCGGGACTTCCGGTTGTGGATATTCCCCATGAAACACTGCGAGAAACCGGGTGGCGCCCTCGGTGATGTAAAACTCGATCACCCATGGCGCAAAGGATAAGCCTGCCTGCGGCCGCGCAACCGGCGGAAAGTGGGATATCGACACCAGCATCGCCGGAACTTTCAATAACGTGGATTCTTCAACCTCCTGACCGCTGAGCGGATTGTAATTGGGAGGGAAATCATCCGCATCCGGACCGTATACACTCGGGCTGGAAATGGATTGAGGGGTAGGGGTTGGGGTGATTGTAGCCGGGGCTGCCAGGGTGGGCGAGGCCGGGGATTGAATTGATTCCATCGGCAGGGATTCGCCCGGTCCGCCCGATGGTCCGAAGCATGCTACGAGCATCAACAGGAATGATACGAAGGGGAAGGCGGCGGTGGCAGATCGCGACATGTGAATGTTTTGCCAGGAAGTGGATCTGACTCGGAGAACCTCCCGGTTGTCCTTCAAATCCCCCTCTGGAAACCGTCCCTGATCCGCCCGTAGGTGTCTTCCAGGGATTCCGGCAGAACGCGGGTGCTTCCAAGGGTGGACATGAAATTCGTATCTCCGGACCAGCGCGGGACCACGTGGATGTGCACATGGTCAAGCACGCCCGCTCCTGCGGCTGCGCCGATGTTGGCCCCGACGTTAAACCCTTGGACCTTGTACACATTTTTGAGAATGACCATGCAGTGCGAGGTCAGTTCCATGATCTCGCGGCGAATTTCCGCGTCGAGGTCCTCCAGGCTTGGTTTGTGCGCGAAGGGAACCACCATGACATGTCCGCTCGTGTAGGGATAGCGGTTGAGAATCACATACGCCAGTCTGCCGCGGAAGACGACCAGGTTTTCCGGTCCATCTTCCCTGGATTGTGCGATGCAAAAAATGCATCCGGCTTCCTTGTTGTGCTTTTCGATGTATTCCATACGCCAGGGTGACCAGAGGTGATTCATGCGATGACCGAATTTTAGCAGAAAATTTCCCCTTTGCCCGTGGTTCGACCGGTGCGGGGATCGAATATTTTCCATTCACTAATCCCCGTTTTTGGATTATCCTCGCCACGATGTCCCAGCCCTCTTTATTTTCAGCCAGGATTCTGACCGTCTCCCAAACCACCCTGCGGATTCGCAAATTATTGGAAGGAGACATGGAACTTCAGGATGTGTGGGTGGAGGGGGAGATCTCAAACCTTTCCCGGCCGGCCTCGGGTCATATCTATTTTACTTTGAAGGATAAATTCGCATCCCTTCGTTGTGTCATGTGGAAAGCGGAAGTAATGCGATCCCGCCCAGACCTTCAGGAAGGGATTTCCGTGGAGGTTCACGGCCGGATCGCCGTTTATGAACCTCAAGGGCAATATCAACTGATCGCGAACCTCATTCACCCCAGGGGTGAAGGCGAGTTGTTTCAGGAATTCATGCGGCTCAAGACCGGGCTCGAGGCTGAAGGATTGTTCGATGCGGAGCGCAAGCGACCGATTCCCAACCTTCCTCGCCTGATCGGTATTGTCACATCTGCTACAGGTGCGGCATTGCGCGACATGCTCGATACGTTGAGCCGGCGGCTGCCTCTGGTGCGGGTAATTCTCTGTCCTGCACCGGTGCAGGGAGTTGAAGCTCCGTCTGCCCTGGTGGAAGCCATCCGGTCTGTCAATCGGCACGAACCGGATGTCCTATTGCTCGGACGCGGGGGAGGCTCGATGGAGGATTTATGGGCGTTCAACGATGAAGAACTCGTTCGTTTTGTGGCGGCGTCCCGTGCGCCAGTGATCACCGGTATCGGTCATGAAACGGATTTCACACTATGCGATTTTGCCGCCGACCTGCGTGCACCCACTCCCACCGCGGCGGCCGAACTGGCGACTCCGGTGACGCTCGCGGATTTGGGACAGAATCTACAAGAAATGCAAATCCGACTTACTGATCGAATGCTCCAACACTTCACTGAGTGGAAGGGCGAGGTGACCAACCTTTCGGACCGGCTGCGGTATGGCTCACCGGAACGGGGGATTCAGATTGCCGTCCAGCAATTGGATGAGCTCGGGG
>VGNF01000336.1 GCA_016866195.1 Chloroflexota bacterium
TGCGACATCGAGTGTCAGGGTCGGTGTGGTCGTATCGACATTGATCGTTTGAGTGGTCGTTTCCGTGAGGTTGCCGGCAATGTCCACGGCCTTGAACTGGATCGTGTGCAGACCATCAGTAAAGATGACCGGCGCGCTGTATGGGACATATCCTCCGCCGTCCACGTTCACTTCAAACGAGGCGAGGCTCGAGCCAGGGTCACTTGCCGAGGCGGAGACTGTCACCTGCGAAACATACCATCCGTTCGAGCCCGGCGTTCCACTGATGGAGGCGTTCAATATCGGCGTGGTCGCATCCACCTGGACGGTCTGGGGCGCGGTGACCGACACATGCCCCGCCCAATCGGTCGCGCGCAGGGTGAGGGAGTAGATCCCGTCGGAGAGAACGAAGGGGGAGGAGTACGCCGTCCACCCGCTGCCGTTGACGGAATATTCCAGCGAGGCGATCCCGGAGGCCTGGTCTGTGGCGGTAGCGGAGACCGTCACCGGTGTGACGTAATAATTGTTCAATCCCGGCGTCCCGCTCAGCGTGCCATTGACCTGCGGCGTCGTCAGGTCGAGTTGATAATTGACCGTGTACTCCCCGCTCGTCTGCCCGGTGCCGGAGGTCACGCGGTAGCTGGCTGTTCCCATCCCTTCGGCAGTGATGGGCACGGAGCAGGTAGTGGCTCCATACGGACACGAATAATCCACCCCGTTCACCTTCCCGAAGATCATCACCGGCGAGCCGTATGGATCCCAGGCAGTCAGGTCCAGGCTCAGGCTCGTCGTGCACCAGCCGTTGACAATTGCTCCCCCGCTGCAGTTCAGGACACCCGAAATGCCGGGTGGTTGGATCGGAGGCGGATCCTCATCCCCACACGGCACGCACTGGTCCGCACGGCAGCAGCCGAACTGGCAGTTGCGTCCGCACGGCGCACCGTAGATGCTGGTTGCCCCGGCCGGCTCGGATTTCAGCACATCCAGCCACAGCCACGCGCCCACGACCAGCATCAACACGATGAAGATGCGGGAAGGGGTTATGACGTCCGGTTGTCCCTTTGGCATATGCATCTCTCTACCTGCTGGCTCGGTAAGGGTCCTGCAATCTACCCCTCCGATGATGGACGGAGGGCCTCTGCAAGCTCCCTCATCGAATCCTGCCCAGCCCCCATGAGCTGGGTAGATGCTTGTTAGATTTCATTATAAGGATTCGAAATCGAATTGCAAGCCCCAATTTTCTGAAATTCCCGACGGGTGGTTATTCCCATCACGCCTCCCTCTCCCTTCCGCGCTGACATCGTACCCGAAGGGTAGCGGAGGCCGAGCGCAAGCAAGGTGGAAGTCGAAGCGCGGACGGTAGACACTCCATTCTCCAAACCTCCTGCGAATTATCCTTGGTTAAAAAGGGATAGCTGAACGACCATGTCGTTCAGCTATCGTATCGGAATTCCGGTTACACCACCACGTTCACCAGGCGTTTGTTCGCAACGATCACCTTCTTTGGTTCTTTGCCCTCGAGAAACCTGACCACGTTCGCGCTGGCCAGCGCGGCGGATCGAATCTCCTCCTCGCCCGCCTCAGCCGCGATGACGATCTTGTCGCGCAGTTTCCCGTTTACCTGAACCGGGATCTCGATCATTTCCTCCTTCGCCGCGGCTTCATCCACCCCGGGCCAGGATTGCTGATGGATCGAGTACGATCGCTTCAACTGGTTCGACCATAACTCCTCGGCGATGTGTGGAGCCACCGGGGCCAGCATCTTCAGGTAGATCTCCGCGGCCTCGGTCCATTCCGCGGTGCCGGCGGCGCCCGCCTCGCGCGCCTTATACATCTCGTTCAGCAGCTCCATCAGGGAGGAGATGATCGTATTGAACTCGAACTCCTCGAAATCGCGCGTCACCCGGCGCAGGGTCTGATGAACTTTGCGCCTGAGCGATTTCAGAGTCTCCACCGTCGCGGAGGGTTTCTTGTCAACCTGATCGGTGAACAGCAGCCAGGTGCGGCGCAGCCAGCGCCAGGTCCCGTCGATGCCGTTTGGGTTCCACGGGCCGCCTTCCTGCCAGCGGTAGGCGAACATCAAATACGTGCGCAGCGCATCCGAACCGTACTTGCCGGTCAATTCGTCCGGCGCGACCACGTTGCCCTTGCTCTTGGACATCTTGTCGCCGTCCTCGCCCAGGATGATCCCCTGGTTGCGCAGCTGCAGCATGGGCTCATTCCCCTTCAATATGCCCGCATCGCGCAGGGCCTTGTGAAAGAAGCGCGTGTACAGCAGGTGCATGGTGGCGTGCTCGATGCCGCCGGTGTAGGTGTCCACCGGCATCCAGTAGTTGTATTCGGATTCCTCGAACGGCCCCTTGTCATATTTGGCGGAAAGATAGCGCAGGTGATACCAGGAGGAGCACATGAAGGTGTCCATCGTATCCGTCTCGCGCACGGCCGGGTCGCCGCACACCGGGCAGGTGGTGTTCTTCCACGTCGGGTGCAGCTTGAGCGGACTCTCGCCGGTCGGTTTCCACTCCACATCGTCGGGGAGTAGAACCGGCAGTTGATCCTCGGGTACAGGGTTCCAGCCATGCCTCTCGCAATGGATCATCGGGATGGGCGCGCCCCAGTAGCGCTGGCGTGAGATCAGCCAGTCGCGGTAACGGTAGTTCACCGACTCCTTCCCGATCTTTTGCTGTTCCAGCCAGTCGATCACCGCGCTGATGCCGGGATTCTTGCGTCCCTTGTCATTCGTGACAACGGTTCCGTTGAAGGGACCGGAGTTGATCATCACGCCGGGTCCGGTATAGGCGGCCTGCATCTCGACTTCCTCCGCCTCGTTTTGGACCTCCGGCCGGATCACCGGCACGATCGGCAATTCATACTTGAGCGCGAAGACGAAGTCCCGCTCGTCGTGCGCGGGCACGGCCATGATCGCCCCGGTGCCGTACGACATCAGCACATAGTCCGCGATCCAGATCGGGATGCGCGCGTGGTTGACCGGATTGATGGCATAGCCTCCGGTGAAGACGCCGGTCTTCTCCTTGTCGGCGGCCTCGCGTTCGATATCGGACTGACGCGCGGCGTGCAGCTTGTAGGCCTCCACC
>VGNF01000337.1 GCA_016866195.1 Chloroflexota bacterium
TTTTGATGCCCTGCAGCGGGGATCCCTGTCGCTCCCATGCGAGGTTTAGCGATACATCGAGCGGCATGATCCGCGATGGGTTTATCGTGAAGGCGCGTATGCCGGTCACACTGCCGGGCAGAAAGCCCAGATTGACGTAGTTCGTTTCGTACAGGTAATGGGGTTTGTTGAATGGTCCGCTGTCATCGATGTGACCGGTGATGAAGCGCTCGGCCAGGATCGGGCCGGCTTCATTGGTGGAGATGAACACCCAGCGCGACTGACGCAGGATGTCCATCTGATCGAACATCGGCGCAGCCGCGGCCTCCATCTCGGCGGCGCGCGCAGGCTGGTAATCGACAGCCACCAGCACCGGCGCACCAGAAGGGACATTCTGGGATACCTGCAACGCACCGCTGACCTCCTGCGGCAATCCTGTCGGCACGGAGAAGAACGGCCGGTTCAATGAGGTCATGATGAATACCGTAAGAAAAACAACCAGGGAAATGGTCAACCGCAGGCTGTGTGATTTTCTTAGCGGCTGAAAGGAGGTGATCGGTACGGGTTCGGTCTCGGCTGCAAGGATCTGCTCGAGCAACGCCGCGTGGGACTGCTGCTCCGGCGTCGCCTGCAATTTAATGGAAAACGCCTTTGGCTTGCCCGAAGGTACGAAGCCCGGGACCGCCGGCAACACACCCTGCAGGCCGGAGAGCGCCCCGCGTGTTTCGAACGTCTGGTCACCTGCATAGGTCGCGGCTTTCGAGATGCCCGAATCGACCGGGCGCATGGCTTTCACCCAGGACGGCAGGTCAGTCGGAACCAGGCCTTCTTCCGCCTCTGCTGAAGGGGTAGATGGCGCGGGCTCCGATACGCTGGTGAGCCAATCCGGCATCTCCGTGAACAGACCATCCACACTTCCATCCTGAAAAGCCTCTGGAGTAAACGCAGAGGGCCCAGGCGATTCGGCCGAAACCGATGAGGCTTCCTCAGCAGGCGGCTGCGGAGAAGTGGACCGAAACGTGGCAAGCCAGCCGGAGGCTTCCGGTGGTGCCGTCCCGGGCTCCTTCACGGCAGGTTCGGCATAGATGGATGATTGCGGCGCGGCAGCCTTCAACCAATCCGGGATATCCCCAAAGACCGCCTCATCGGAAGGTTCAAGTTGATCCCCCACCGCAACCGCCGGCTTGGGGGCAGGCTGCGATGGCGCAGGTGTGGATGCTGGGGGAGGCTGCGCAGCCGGCACATCCGACAACCAGGCCGGGACTTCCTCCTCCTGTTTCGAGCCCAGTCCTCCGGTTTCTCGCAGCCACAGCGGCATCGTGCCGCGACGGGGAGGCGCCTGCTCCTGGGAGGGAAATCCCTTCGTCCAATCCTGATCGGTCTGCCCTTCAGCTGCGGGCAGGGATTCAAAGCCCTGCAGCCAGCTTGGCATGTCCTCGGCAGACAAGGATTCCTCAGGAGCCGGGGCTGAAGGTGCGCTTGCAACCCCGCCCAGAGAATCAAGCTGGAGGGGTTCTTCACCAAAGGAAAAAGGCCCCACTTTTTCGTCGGAGGATATTTTTTTCAACCAATCCGGTGTTTCGGAATCAGGCAGTGTTTCCGAAGTTTGGTCAGGGAAGAACGAACTCACGCCCGCTTCCGGTGGGTTGCTCCACCCGGAAGAATCCAGTGGAGGGAACTGAACCCGCTGCGGGATCTCCTCTCCGCTTGCCTGCTGAAGCCAATCCTTTAATTCATCCGTCTCCGAACCCTGCGAGTCGGCTTGCATGCCGGTCAACCAGGTGGGCGCTTCGTCAGGAAGGGTGGGTTTCTCCTGTGGGAAGTCACCGCTGCCACCGACCTCCACCCAGCGTACCCCGGCTGAATCCATGCCGGGTTTCCTTGTCTTGGGTGCCTCGCCGGTGATGTTCGCCAGCCAATCGGGAACCTCCTCTTCATCCTCGGTCCGCGATTGAGAGCGCAAACCGGCCAGGAGGTCCGGCTGGGACGCAGTTTGCGCGGACTTCGCCTGCTCCTGAAGGGCGCGGGCGGCATCCTCCTCCGCCTGACTACGGGCTTTGTCGCGCGCCTCCCTCAACCATTGCGGGAGGATCGGCTCAAGTTCCGCCGTCACCTTTTTCGTGGGCGCCTCGCCGGGTATAAGGGGCATATCCGCCCCTCGCAGCGGACCGGTCAAGGGCTTCAGGCGCGATTGACAGTATTGGCAAAATTCCTGATTTGCCGCATTGACCTCTCCGCAAACAAGGCATTTAACTGTATCGGCCATCAATTCCCACCGTAGGGCCGGTCCATGCCGAACAACACGCGCAGGCCGGTGGTCAAGGTGCCCAGCGCCACACCGATTAAAATTCCACGCGCGCCGCCCAATGCCAGCACCTGCGAAACCCAGGTTCGTAAATTACTGAACAATGGCATGTTTCCAAATGGAAGGGTGGCCGAACCGAACACCACCAACACCGCGGTCAGAAGAAAGACCATACTCATGACGTCCAGCCGGCGGCGCAAAAGGCGGACGGCCGCATACAACAGTGTGATCGTAAGCACACCCATCAGGGCAGCCTCGACCGGCAGCAGGACCGCATCCACCAACAATTGCATCAGCCGGTGCTGCGGCGGAACGATGACGCCAAAGATCAGGGTTGCGACCAGAAAAGTGATCAGGGCGGCGCTGTAGATGCTGCCCTTTTCGCGCCGGCGGATCTTATCGGCATGCACAAAGAGAATGTTGAACACACCCACCAGGGCTGCAGCCCCGGCCAGGATGATGGCGAATTCCAACAGGACCGCCTGAAGGCCGGCAGCCAGCTGAAAAAAATACCCGGCCAGAATCAGAATGCCGAAGGCGATCGCAATGATGGCATTGATCACGCGCATCAGATCATCCCTGCAAACTTCAGGAACGCGCCGGCCAGCAGGACCAGGGCGATCACCCAGCGCAGGATATCCTGAACTGTCAGGCTCGCCACATGCGAGGCCCCCGTCCCGATGTATGCACCGGCCGCGAACAATTCCTCGCCGATCAGCGCATCCTGCGAACTGGCAAACAGCACCGATTGTCCGATCAGGTCGTTGCTGGCGCCGATTTT
>VGNF01000338.1 GCA_016866195.1 Chloroflexota bacterium
GAAGAATGTCCGCCGTGTTGGTGTGCAGGGCGCCGGTCAGGCGATTATCGGAGACGAATTCCGGCACGACAATGGTGATCGTCTCGCCCGGCTGTCTCCTTTCTGCAATGTCTGCAATGTATTCCAGCACCGGTTCGATCAGCAGCCGATAAGGCGACTCGAGCATGACCATGCGCACGCCCTCGCCCCAGGTTTCCCATTTCTGCCTTACCTTCTCCGCCTCCGCCGGCTCGATCGAGACATGCACGGCGGTCACATCATCCGAGAGCATGCGTGCATAACGCAGGGCAGCCAGCGTTCCCTGGTGCACACCGCTGACCGGCATGATCACGCGATGCCTTATCGTGTGGGGAGGGATCACGCCGACATTGTCGAGGGATAGTTTCCCTGCCAGTTTTTTATAATGCCGGTGGATCATGTAAAATATCGAGATCAGGGAGGGAATCAGGATCAGAACGATAAACGCGCCTTCCCTGAACTTCGTGACAGCGAACACCATCATCACCACTGCGCTGACAATCGAGCCAACTCCATTGATGAACAGCTTGGTTCTCCATTTAGGATCGTAGCGCAGGATCGACCCATGTTGATTCGCCTCCTGGCCTTCTTTTAATTGCCCGCTGTGGTACCAGCGCCTTGCCATGCCCGCTTGGGAGAGGGTGAATGAAAGATAAACACCGATCGCATAGAGCGGAATGAGGGCATTCGTCTTAGCCTGGAAAATGACCACCAGCAGTGATGCGACTCCCGCCAGAGCAATGATGCCGTTGGAAAACACAAGGCGACTGCCGCGAAACGTCAACTGCTTGGGCAGAAATCCATCCCTTGAAACAAGCGCAGCAAGACGCGGGAAATCCGCAAAGGCGGTATTCGCCGCCATGATCAATATCAGAGTGGTGGATCCCAGCAGGACGAGATAGAGCAGGCTGCCCACCCCGTATACAACCCTGCCAATCTGGGAGAATCCAGTCTCCAAATGTGATGGCAGGACGCCGACCTGATTAGCTAAATATGTCAGGCCGAACAGGTTGATACCAAGTATGACGCTCATCCAGATCAATGTGGTTCCCGCGTTATGACTGCGAGGTTCCTTGAAAGCTGTAATCCCGTTGCTGATCGCCTCCACACCGGTCAGAGCCGTGCAGCCTCCCGCGAATGCCCGCAGCACCAAGAACAGCGTGAGTGGATGGAATGATTCACCGGCATGAGCCACCTCCACGCCGGACACCCGGCCCAGCGAACCGCCAAGGTACTGGTAGAAACCCATCCCGATGGTGAGCAACACCATTCCCAGAAAGAAATATGTCGGAATGGCAAAAGTTGTTCCAGATTCCTTCACACCGCGCAGATTGACGACCATCATAAAGACAATCAATCCTACCGCGATCGGAACCCGCCATGGGTAGAGCTCAGGGAAGGCCGAGGTGATCTGCGCCACGCCGGAGGATATGGAGACTGCCACTGTCAGAATATAATCGGTCAACAAGGCCGCGCCAGCCGTTTGGGCGGGGGCTTCACCCAGATTGTCCCTTGCAACGATATATGCCCCGCCTCCACCGGGATAGGCATGAATGGTCTGCTCGTAGGAAATGGTCAGAATCCCCAGAAGAATGATGATGGCAATCGCGATCGGCATGGAAAGGGAAAGATACCCCGTCCCTGCCAGGATGAGAACCAGCAGAATTTCGTCGATTGCATACGCGCTGGAAGAAAGCGCATCCGAAGCAAAGACCGCCAGCCCCACGACCTTGCCGATCGTCTGATGAGGAGCGTCCGCGGTGGATAACGGTCTCCCGATCAACCAGGAGCGCCAGGTGTGCGGCGGTTTGTATTCGGTTTTTCGCTCGATGATCGAGGTCTGAGAATTATCTTCGTGATTGATCATGCCAAATGAAAACCGTCCCCAAAAGAGGACAAGGGGGGATTATAGTACAAATCGGTTTTTTCGGCGGTATTTTTGATTTCTTTGTCGATCATTCGTGATCCCAAAAACCCGAAGCGTAGATTCCGCGGTAATCCCTCGGCAGCAGATCCGCCAGCGCCTGCATGATGCGGTGCGTCCCGGCACTCAAAGCCTCACGACGGGCTCCCACCGCCCCGGCCAGCTTGAATGGTGCCCCCACTTTGAGCAGCACCGGGGCACGGCGCAGTTTCTTCATGTGACCATACACGTTTTCATTTTCCGTACCGGCGATCGCGATGGGCAGGATCGGCACACCGGCTTTCAAGGCCAGAAACGCCGCGCCCTCCGTCCCCTGCTCCAGTGCACCGGTGAGAGAGTAACGGCCCTCCGGCGCGATCACAATGGCGCGGCCCTCGGCCAATCCCTTCAATGCAGCGCGCATGGCGCGCGTGTCGGGGCGTCCGCGATGCAGCCAGATCACGCCATAGAAATGAATCAGTTTACCGAGCAGGCCGAAGTCGTACAATTCGATCTTGCCGAGGGCATCCGGCGCCCAGGGCAGGCAGGAGATCACCGCTACCACGTCCGCATCCCCGAGATGGTTCATGACGATCAACAACGGTCCCCGCCTTGGGATATTTTCCAGCCCTTCGGCGCGCAAGTTCAAACAGATCCGTGAGACCAGTTTGATCAATCCGTACGAGAAGGCGCGAAATGCGCGGCGCGGGAGGGTCAACCGCGGCAGGCGGACCAGTTCCGGCCGCCAGACTTCACTGACAGGTTTGGGCGGGATCATATCTGCTTCCGCGCCGAGCGGAGCGCCCCTGGATTTTCGAGAGGCCGCCCAGTCGAAGCGCAGGTGCAACCGTCCTTCGACTGCGCTGCTGCGCAGCTCCGCTCAGGACGGAGAGGAGAATTTACACATGACAAAACAATCCGGATCACGACACAGACCTGCTCAGGACGGATAAATCGCCTGCCCGGCGTACTCGCCGTGATATTCTTCCGGAAGCAGTCCGGCAATATGCCGCATGACCAGATCGGCGTTGCGCTGGCGCGCCTCACGCCGCGCCGCGCCCTTTTCGACCAGAGGCGGAAATTGGATCGGCCTGCCAATGCGAATTTCAAGCTGCGGTTTCTCACCGCGTT
>VGNF01000339.1 GCA_016866195.1 Chloroflexota bacterium
CCCCTTTCTCCCAAAAATTCAGATTGAAGTGTGGGTTGGACGTTGTCGTCCAACCCACACTTTACGAGCATGGCTTGCAGAATTACGGGAAGATCTTCTTGGGATTCGGGTTGGCCGCATCCTGGGGGTTCCAGGCGGCAGGATCCGAGCTTACCACTTGATACACGGCGATCACAGGAGCGCCGCAGTCACCCGAGGCCGAGCAGGACAGCGTGCCGGTAATGCCCTTGAAGTCCTTGGTGGCATAGACCGCATCGCGATACGCCTGGCGGGGGAAGTACAGGGTGCCGTCAGCTTCTTCAACCACTACGGATTCCATGGCTTGGAAAGCAATATTGGCTGCATCGTAGGCATGCGCATGGAAGATCGAGAGCGGGGCGCCGCCGTACTTGGTGTTGTGTTTCTCGACGAATGCCGCATAGCCTTCGGGGAACAGGCTGAAGTCCGGGCTGGAGAGGTACATACCCTCGGTATTCGGGCCGCCCGCTTCGATGAAGTCCGGCGTGAAGATACCATCGGAGCCTGCAATAGCAACTTCTTCGAGGCCGGCGATCTCGCGCACCTGGGCGGTGATGTAACCACCCGCAGCAACGAAGACCGGGTAATACAGGAATTCAGGACCAGCGGCAGCGATGGTCGTCAGGACCGGGCGCATGTCAGTTGCGTCCTTGGCAACAGCTTCCTGTGCGACGATTTCACCACCGAGGGCGACAAAATTGTCCGCGAACACTTGCTGGAGGGCTTCTGCATAGGCTGAACCGTCATGGATGGTTGCAGCCTTGCGGGCACCAAGAGCGTTATAGGCGAAATCGGCCACAGCTTTACCTTGGAAGGCATCGCTATGGGCGGTGCGCAGATAACCATCGTAGTCCGGACCGCGATTCGGGTCGGTCAGAACCGGGCGGGTGTTGGACGGGGAGATAGTGGTCAGGCCGGCATTGGTCAGGGTTGCGATACCACCAACAGTCTCGTCCGAGCAGCTGGAACCGATCAACGCGATGATGGAAGTATCGGTCGCGAGCTTGGTCGCAGCAGTGGCTCCACCCTCGGGGGTGCACAAGCCATCTTCAGTGGTCAACAGGATCTCATGGCCGCGGAAGGTTCCACCGAGATCGTCGACGGCAACTTCTACACCGCGCTTGGAATCCTCACCCAGCGTGCCATCAGCTCCGGAGAGCACGCCCCAATAAGCAATGTGGACGGGTTCGCCGGGGGCGACTTTGACACAACCAAGCGGATCCGTGCACTCGTACATTGCCGGGGCTGCTTCGGTTGCGGCCTCAGTGGGTGCAACTTCGGTATCCGGGGCTTCAGGAGTGCCGCACGCCGCCAATGCCAGGCTGGCGATCACGAGCACCGAGAGCAAAGCGAGTAAACGCTTATTCATTTCTTACTCCTCCAAAAATTTTTGATCGTATATTTTCCCGCATTCGCGGGTTCATCGAAATGGCGGACAACGCTCTCAACTGTCAGCCTCACCTCCTTTCGTTGGCCATAAAACGAATGGTCATATTTATAAAGAAAGCCCGAGAATCACGTAAACGCACAATATCTCGAGGCTGCCTCACCAAGTAATGGAAAATCCTCCCGATTTTACTATAAAAATCGATGTTAAGAGGTTTTCAGATATGGGTCAAGTCGAACCCGACACCCGTGTGACCAGATTTGATAAAGAGGGGGGAAAGGAATTGACAAATTTCAGGGGTAACTCTGGATCAACCAATCCAGCGGGTCCACCTGAACGCCGTTTACCCATAACTCCCAGTGGAGATGGGCGCCTGTAACCCGGCCTGTCCCGCCTACGAGACCGATAACATCGTTTTGTTCCACTATCTGGCCCACCTGGACCAGAATTTGAGATTGGTGCCAAAAACCGCTGTAAACACCCCATCCATGGTCGATTAGTGTGGCATTGCCTCGTACAGTAAGCGGCCCGGCGAAGATGACCTGCCCGGCGGCGGGAGCGGTTATCGCCAGCCCTTCGCCTCCCCCAAAATCCAAACCGGTATGGAAACCTGCTACTTTCAGATCGGTACCCTGGCCGATATAAGTTCTCCGATTGCCATACCTCGAGGTGAAATACGTGGAGTCTGCATAGGCAATCGCCGGAGAAATGAATTCCCCTCCCCAACGTTTTATTGGTGTGGCCGGCAAGGTCAGCGCGATCAATTGATTCTGTTCCGCCTCAGTTGAAGCCGCTTCGATCGTGATCGGATCCACGTATAACAGCGGATCTTCCGGATAATTTCCTGAGGCGATCAATATGGTTTGCTCGAAAGTCTGCTTGCTTCCATCGGGCAGCGTTGCGTCCAATCGAAGTGGGTAGGTACCCGGCTCGATCAAAGCATGGATTCCCTGCAGGGCGATAGAGGTTCCGTCCTCGGTGGGGAAGAAGTGCAACTCATGATCCACAAGCAAACCGCCCAACAATGCATCTGTGGAGGTCTTTACGCGAATCACTCCTGTCCCTCCTTGTTTGAGCGGCAGTGGATAAATCTCCGCCTCCTTGAAAACTGCCGGCAGGCCGGAGGCGCTGATTCCATTTCCTTCACCAGGCGCGATCAGCATATCTCCCGGAATTCCATCCCATGAACCGGCCAGCCGGTTGAAATGGATCAAGGTCCATACATCTGAACCTTTCCTGACCGCGGATTCCAAAAGCGATTCTCCACCATTGACATCCGCGCGTGAATTGAGGAGTTGCGTTTCCTCTTGAAGCGGAACCACCATGTTGGATCCGACATAGAATTCGCTGGGGCTTACCACGCGATTCAACCTCATGAAAAGGTCGAGCGGAACCTGCGTTCGACGGATGAGGCTGCGGTAGGAATCCCCGAAGTTGATAATGTTCGTTCCAAGAATTCCCTGAATCCCATCCAGGCCTGGGATGATCAACTGTTGATCGGCTGCCAGGGTATTCGGATCCGTGATCCCATTCGCCCTCATCAGCTCGTTGACCGTGACATCGAAACGGGCGGCGATGGAAGACAGGCTGTCCCCGGGCTGGACGATGTAAATCGGTCCGGGGATCTCTTGC
>VGNF01000340.1 GCA_016866195.1 Chloroflexota bacterium
GCGGACCACCACGCCGATCATCCCGTCGATCACGTGCATGAACGCCCGACCGAAAAAGATGACGAATCGATTGGATGGTGTACCGAACAGATAAGGCAGTGTTCCGGCGTCACGATCCCCTCCGATGCTGAAGGTCACGCCAAAGATCCCGCTCACGGAGGCGATCTGGATTGCATTGCCGATGACGAACCAATCGGCATTCTTTCCGCTGGATGCATAGGAGCCCAGGAACACGAAGAAGAACATCTGGGCCAGGGGCATTAAAACCTTCGAGGCCATATACGTCACCGGCCTCAGCCACGCAAACAACGCCATATACGAGAGCAGGGTCCCCTGCAGGAACAGGCGGAGGTTTCTGGTCGCGGAGTTCATCCTCATTCCACATCCAGCGTGGCATCGACGCGCGCTTTGTACAACATGAATTTGAACAACTGGCTTGCGATCGCCAGATCGATCAAACTGAACAGAATCATCATGATCCAGCAGAAGGCAGTCTGCTGGAAAGGCATGCGCGCGGTGGAGGTTCCGTGCAGCGCCAGGGCTGCCCAGTAGGGCGGGAGCAGGTAGCTGATGGGTGTAGTCCAGCCCGGAAGCAGCGCGATGGGAAAGAGGAACCCGCACAGGATATAGACGGGAAATTCCATGGCGTTTTGCCATTGCTGAATACTGCGGTACATGACAAACACCGGAGCGATGGTCAGCCCGAAGCATATGAATGCAAACATGCTCAGGAGCAATGTGACGAAGAATAAAACGGGCTGGGAGAGCGTCAACGAATACCCGAATATCCAGGCAGCCAGGGCATAGGAAAATACCATGGAAAGAAGCGATTGAAACACGTTCGCCAAATTCTTCCCAAATACGATCACGTCAAACGGAGTCGGGACGCCGACCAGCGACTCGAGCGTGCCCGTCCAGCGTTCGACACTGATGCTGCTACCCGACACGAACAACAAGCTGCTCCATAGTCCGGTCAATCCGCTGCCAACCACGACGAACATGGCAAAATCGCCGCCTTTGTCCTTCAGCATGAACAAAGCGAGGATGGCGATGATCATGGGTTGAAAGACGATTGCGAACAGCACAAATCCGTCGCTCAACTGGGTGCGGATCGACATCTCGGCCACGATCAGTACCGTCCGCCAGTATTTGAAGAAGTTGAAGTAATTCATACCTGACCTCCAACCAGACGGACATAGGCATCCTCGAGTGTGGGCTCGCGCACAACCACGCGCCCCACCCGAGTTCCTTGCAGTACCGACATGACCTCCGGCACCGCTTCAGCACCCCGCGCAGTCTGCAGCAGGAGCATTTGCCTCTGCTCATGCTCCTCCACAGAAAGCGAATCGACATACGGGAGCGCGCGAAGAGATCCCAACACCGTCTCGGGAACACCGTAGGTCTCCACCTCGACCACCGACAGATCGCTGACGTGCTTCTTCAATCCGGCCGGGGTGTCCAGAGCAATAACCTTTCCCTTATTAATGATGGCGATGCGGTCGGAGAGGGCATCCGCTTCGAACATGTAATGGGTGGTCAATAAAATGGTCTTTTTCTCAGATTGCAAGTTCAAGATCACGGTACGGAACTCGCGGGCACCGACCGGATCCAAACCGATGGTGGGTTCATCCAGGAACAGGATATCGGGGTCATGCAGAAGCGTGCGTGCCACGTGCAGGCGCTGTTTCATTCCGCGGGAATATCCTCCCACCCGTTCGTTGCCGCGACCCTTCAAGCCAACCAGTTCCATCAGATACGGGATTCGTTTCTTCGATACGATCGGGTCGACTCCATACAGGCTTGCGAAGTAGCGAAGGTTGTCGTCACCGGAAAGGCGCCAATAGAGACCGCGCTCGCCGCCAAAGATGAAACCGATTCTTTTCCGAACCTGATTAGCCTGCCTGACGACATCGAACCCGGCCACCCTCGCTGATCCGGCAGAGGGGATCAGCAAGGTGGTCAGCATTTTCACCGTGGTGGTTTTGCCCGCTCCATTCGGACCGAGCAAGCCAAACAATTCGCCGGTTTGAACTTCAAAGGAGATGTCCTCCACTGCAACTACTTCCTTGATCGAACGCCTGAACACCCCGATATGCGCACGGAAGATTCTTTTCAGGTTGGATAGTTCGATGGTGTTCATGGAGGACCATACGCAAATCTTTAAGAGAAGCTTCTGGCAATTCTACACGAAAACCAAGTGAAATTCCATCGGGCATGATGTATACTTTGAATTGAATTTTTCATGAGAAACCGCATTGTTCGACACGCCGTAACCGTAATGGATGCTTCAGGCCTCTTGTTGGCTTTCATTGCATTCCTATCTGCATGCGCACAATCCCAACCGCAATCCATCGACCTCGATGGGATTCGCACGCAGGCGGTTTCGACCTATGCTTTTTCTTTATCAAAAACCCTCGCGCCGCCGCCTTCCACTTCCCCAACGGTGACATCGCTCCCCACCTTTACACCCGCAGTTTCAACCCATGAGACGGGCACTTCGGTCCCGCAAAGATCTTGTTATAACCTGCTCTATATCGAAGATCGAACCATTCCCGACGGGACCGTGCTGAAAGCAAACGAGGTATTCACGAAGACCTGGCTGGTTCAAAATAATGGAGACTGCGCCTGGGCACCCGGCTTTAGGTTCAGTAATGTAGGTGGCGATTCGTTGCGCGGCCGGCCTGTGGTTCTGCGAGAACCAATCCCCGTGGGCGCCAAGCGCGAAATATCCGTTGAAATGGCGACTCCCGGGGGCGTCTCCGGTTTGGTGCAAAGTTCGTGGCGCATGGCAGATGAAGATGGATTTTACTTCGGTGACACTTTATCCGTGAACATCCTTATCGGGGAAACTCAGGGAATAACCATAACCAGCACGCCTTGAAAAGGGTTTTTCAATATGAGTACGACAAGGATGGGTTTGCTAGAGCCTGTATGCAAAATCAGAGAACAGGAAAATTGAGGCAATGGTGATCATGGCGGCGAAGTTGGCGGCGCGTTTGTCGTAGCGGGTCGCAATGCG
>VGNF01000341.1 GCA_016866195.1 Chloroflexota bacterium
AGAAGGCGCGTTCGCGTTGAGGGCTGGTAGAAAGCCGCCACCAGAGTCTTTTCCTTCAATAAATCCACGTTCTTGCGCGCACGGGCAATCGGTTCCATTTTTTGCGCCACGTCAAAAACGTGGAAGAACTCGTTGCGCTCAAACTCCTTGAGGGAAAGAATATCCCGACCTGCAAAACTACGCATAATAACCTCCTTCACTTTTGTTTAAGAATTGAACTTTCTTTGGATCGCCGGAATATGTATCGTACCAACATATTGTTCTATCCAAGCATTTTGGGGAACAGGGCATAAAATTCAGCGGCTGCCACCACCTCATCCAGGGGAACCTGCTCAAGGTTAGTATGGGCAAATTTCTCATCTCCCGGCCCAAACCCAATCGAAGGAATGCCAGCCTTCCCCGCCCAATAGGTACCGTTGGTCGAGAAATCCCATGCACCCAAATCCCGCGTCTCCCCCCACAGCGCCTCGATCGTACGCTGCCCTGCCAGGGTCAGCTTATGATCGTCCTCCAGCAACCAGGGCGGGTAATACTTGGATACCGGAAATACAAATCCCGTGTAGGAAGGTGTGTCATAGTACAACTCTTCGACATGGATTTCCTCCTGCAGATAATCGGGGATCAGTCCCTTGATCTGGGCAATCACTTCATCGCGCGGCTCATTCAGTGTAATGCGCCGGTCGAGATAGATCGTGAACTGATCCGGAACGGCGTTGATCGAAGCGGTGCGCGCAGCGACATCGGTCACCGCGATCGAGGGGAATCCTTGTATCGGGTGAAAGCCCATTCCAAAGCGCATCCGCCGATCCAGCTCGCGAACTTGTGTGATGACCGCCATCATTTTGTACACCGCGTTGTCGCCCAGATAGTGCGAAGCCGCATGGGCCGACCTGCCGCTGGCGGTGATCTTTAATTCAATTCGACCTTTATGTCCTCGATAGACCTGCATCCTCGTCGGCTCGCCTATTACCACATAATCCGGCCGAATTTTGGGATCCACCTCGACAAAGGAATTTGGGGCTATGCCGTCGCACCATTCCTCCATGTTTCCAAAGTAGTAGACGGTGGCATCGTCGAGAAGGCCAAGGTCATTGGCGATCGATAGCCCGTAAATCATGCCAGGCGTGGATCCCTTTTCATCGCATGCGCCGCGAGCGAATAAAACCCCGTTCTCCACCTTGCCTTTGAATGGATCCCAATCCCATGTGGCCGGATCACCCACGCCAACGGTATCTATGTGTGAATCGTAGACGATCACCCGCGTTCCCTTGCCGATGCGACCGAGGATATTGCCCATTTTGTCGAATCGCACTCCCTCGAAGCCCAGTTTCTTCATTTCCAAAGCGATCCGCTCGCCAACCTGCTGGAGCTGCGAATCCATGGAGGGAATGGCACAGATATCCCGCAGAAATTGAATAATGTCCTCCCGTCGTTTTGCAACCCTGTTCTTGATTTCTTTCATAATAAAAATCACCTCTCCTGGAAGGAATTGGAATCCAAGCGGGTTCCCTCAATTCAGGCAGTCACTTCAATACGGCGGACAATGTGAAAGTGAAAGTAACCTGGAATGAAGTAACTCAATGAATAATCCACAACCCGTCCGCCGGAATCGAACAATTGGGAATAGAAATGCAGGAGTACATCACCGCGTTGAATTTCGAGCGCTTTCGCCACCTCGGCGGTTGCGCCAATGGCGCTGACATTGGCGCGTGAATTGGCGAGGGCATCCCCGCGCGCGATCAGAAAGTCGAGGACGGAGCCGTTAAATTCCTCGGGCAGGTCATTGACCTTGAGGATCTCCTCCGGCAATGTATCCACCAAATAGGCTACCGGCCGGCCGGCCGCGCGAATCACGCGTCGAATGCGCGTCAACGAAAGACTGGCGGGCACTTTTAGAGCCTCCTTTAATTCTTCATCAGCAGGGAGGGTCTCCAGGACCAGGTCAGAGAACGTCATCTCCAGCCCCATACGCTTGGCAACCGATTCAAGACTTTCCAGCACTTCGAGCCCACTGTCGAGCACCTGCATCTTGCCGACCACAAAGGTACCGGACCCCTGTCTTCTTCGGATCAGGCCTTGCGTTTCAAAGGATCGCATCGCCTCTCGCAACGTTGCACGCGAGACGCCGAGCTGCTTGGCAAGTTCCGGTTCGGAAGGCAGGCGCTGACCCGCCGGCGAGCGGGCGATCAAAGCGGCCAGGTCCGATTGCAGTCGTTGAAAGGGAAAATTCGCCATGGCACCTCAATCCTCAAGGACGGGAATCAATTTGAAGTTCCTCACGTCCACCAATCCCTTATCGGATATGCGTATTTCCGGAATAACCACCAGCCCGAGCAAACTCAATTGCATGTTCGGATTGTTCAATTCACAACCACAGGATTTGAATCCGTCCAGCACGGATTCCGCCTTCTTCGCCACCAGCTCTGCGCGCTCATTCGACATCAACCCCGCGATCGGCAATTCCACGCGACCGACCACTTCACCATTGATTACCACCACCTGGCCACCGTCGCATTTCACCAAATCATTGGCCGCGCGCGCCATGCACTCGTCATCCGTCCCGACGACAATCATATGGTGGCTGTCGTGCGCGACCGTTGAGGCGATCGCGCACTTCCGTGTAAGACCAAATCCGCTCACCAGTCCAACTTTGACCTTGCCCGTACCGCGATGCCGTTCCACCAGGGCGATCTTCGCAAGGTCACGCAACAAATCCGCCTTGACCTCCCCGCCCTCCGCCTTGATCTTCATTCTGAGGTGCCGCGTAGGAGCCTGATTCTCGATCACTCCGATAACATTTGCACCCACCTCGGACCCATTGCTGGCGCTGGTTCGTAATGAGAAATCCTCTGCCCGAAGGGGTTGCTTCAACCGGACGGATTTCCTGACCCAGGTCGGATATTTCACCACGGGCATCTTTTCTCGAAGTGCACCATTTTCGGCGATCACCTGACCTTTGGCGATCACAACCTCTGCCTTGAAGTTCCT
>VGNF01000342.1 GCA_016866195.1 Chloroflexota bacterium
ATAACTATTGGCGGGTAAAAGCCTATGTGCCGGATGTCAACGGGCCGGCCTCTCCCGCCTGGCATTTCTGCATTACCGGCCCAGCCGCCGTATCTTCATCGCCCACCTTTACCCTGCTCAAGAACGCCAACTGCCGGCTGGGACCGGGGACGGCGTATGATTCCGTGGATGCCCTATTGCGGGGCGCCTCGTTGAACATCGAAGGGCGTAATGCGGACAACAGCTGGTTTTGGGTGAAGAAACCGTCCAGCAGCGGACGCTGCTGGATCTCCGCCAGCGTAGGCACAGCCAGCGGGAACTGGCAGGCGCTTCAGGTTGTCAACGCTCCCACACTCGCCACAGTCGTGTCCACGCCGATGCTGCCCGGCACCGCCACGCCCACCCCGGCAGACTTTACCCCCCCTGCGATCTCGAACGTGGCGATCTCTCCGGCTTCCATCATGCAAAACGGTTGTGGAAGCCCCAACACACTTACCATCACTGCAACCGTGACTGACAATATTCCTTCCGGTGTGGCGAATGTCATCTACGAATTGAGCGGACCTGGCCCCATGGACAGCGGAGATGGCTACCTGATCCCCGACGGAGGAGACTACTCACAAAGTTCCTTCCAGGCGACCGTGGGACCGATCGCCGGCAGCACCGGATTCTGGTCTGTGACCATCCAGGCTGTGGATATCAATGGAAACGCCTCACAGGCGGGCCCATGGACCTTCCAGGTCGTGTGTATACAGTAAGGATATCACCCATGAACAAACGCACCGGCGTCCCCTTACTCATTGGGTTTTTTTCACTGGGAGGATTGATCATCCTAGGTTTCCTGGTCGTTGGGTGGTTGCGTTACAGCCAGGGACAAGCCCAGTTGAATGATCTCCCGCCCATCATCCGGATAACCGAACCACAGAGTGGAATGGAATTCCCGACCGCCAGCCATCTGTCGGTTCTGGCAGACATTTTCAACACTTCCGAAGCTCCGCTCCAACGGGTGGAAGTGTGGCTGGATGGAGAACTTATCGAGGAACGTAAAGCCACCGATGCAGAACTATCCTCCTCCTTGCTCACTCAACTTCTGATGCCATCCGAGGGCGTCCACGTGCTGAGCATGCAGGCCGTCAATCAATCGGGGATCATCGGTCAGAGCGATCCGGTGATCATCGTAGGAATACAAGGATCACCGGAGGTCAACCTGCTAGTGCCGCTGCCGGAAGGCAAGGACCTTGCAGGATTGGCAGCCGATCACAACACGGACGAGGGGACTTTACAGAAGCTCAATCCCGCGCTGAGTGGAGGACAGCCTGCGCCGGGAGCGATCGTTGCTGTGCCAAAAATTCCGGAAAACGAGCCGCCTGCCGCTCCTCCCGTCTCACCCGGAACCCTTCAACCGATTAATCCCGCCACACTCCCACTCCACCCGGCCGGAGCGCCGGCTTGGATTGTTATGCTCCTGGATGCACACCTTCCAGCTGCCCCCAGCAACCTTCAGGCGCAACAACAGGATTGTTCTGTGACCCTGGTTTGGGACGACAACGCCAGCGACGAGGCTGGATTTAACATCTGGATGAAGGGATTGAATGCTCCGGCGCAAATAATCGCCTCCCTTCAACCGTCCAAGGGAGGACAAACCTGGTATAAGTTTCCCGCGCCGGCAACCGGGTCGCTCATGTTTTGGGTGGAGGCCTTCAATGGCATTGGTGGACAGCCGAGCCATATCGTAGTTGTCCAGGTCGCTGACCAATGCCCGACATCACTGCCAACTGCATTACAAGTGGATGTGATGGACTTGAATGTGAGCGGGGCCTACGACCGGGTTTATTGCTACCTGTCTCTCGAGGGGGCACTCGAGAGGCGCATACCGGAGAACGATGGGGTTTTTATTCCTGTTCAGAACGGACAGGGAAATTTTACAGCATTTTCGCATATGTTCAGCCTCCCCGTCCCCGGAGATCAATCAGTGGAGATCAGCGGGGAATGTTGGGGTTGGGCTGGCAGCGCCTTGACCAAATTGGGAACGTTCAGCAGCCAGTTCCCCTTGCAGTCCTGGAATGGTGGCAGGCAGGAGCTGGATAGCGGCGCTTATAAGATCGGCCTTGCCATTTCGCCACTCGGGGCGGCGAAAGCCAGTGGAACGGCAGCGTATGACAAGTTTCCCGATCCGTTCCTGCCACCGCCATTCAATGTAATGGAGGAGGGAGAACGCTGCCCGGGCTCAAATTGTTCGGGTGTCTTCCTCTCCTGGAAATGGCAGCCTTCCGCAGACTTCAAGGGACAATTGACCGGATTCGATATTTACCTGGATGGCAAACTGTATACATCGGTGACAGACCCCAAGGAGCGCTCCGCGCCGGTGATCCCACCAGCCGGCTGCGGAAAACCCGTCCGCTGGCAGGTGGCGGCTGTTTCGGGAGTTGTCCGTTCCATGCTCAGCCTCCCCTTCGAGTATGACCTGCCCCTCTGCCAAGGATACGCGGTGGTGAAGTTCGAGACGCTTGAGATACCCTGGACCGGCGATGGGGTATCCGATGGGCCGTGTGATGAACTGGAATTGTATTACGAACTGGGCCTATGCTCCTCCGGTTATGGTTGTCAGAAGAAATCCTTTGGGTGGGGCGGAGAGGAGTCGGGCTGTAATGCGGTCTTAACGGCCTTCTTTCCCACCGCTGGTCTTTTTTGCACAGGCGGTTCGATCATGTACGTCTTGCCCATCCAATGCACCAAGGACGCTCCTCCCTATTCGTTTGCAGAATTGGGACGCCCCTATGACGCGCAAAATCCCGACAGGCTTATCGTCTCCATCCCTGTTCATAACATCAACATCGAAGTGGGCACATTCTTTTTCGATCAGGATGATGGAAATCCCAATGACCCTTTCGGATTTCGCTGGCTTAAGCACAACTACCCCGATCTTCAATTCGCCCAAACCGACCTGGGGTGCGGCAAGACATTCCGCGACCCGCCTGACGATTAT
>VGNF01000343.1 GCA_016866195.1 Chloroflexota bacterium
TCCTTGACGGAGAAGGGAATGCCGGTCAGCGGTGTGATGTTGGCGCCTTTCGCAAGCCTTTCATCCGCTTGCCGGGCCTGGTTGAGCGCAACCTCATCCGACAGGGTTACATAGGCGTTGATCTTCGGATCGATCTCGCGTGCCCGTTCAAGGACAGCCTGCGTGAGTTCAACGCTGGATATCTTTTTCGCAATCAGCAACTCGTGAGCTTCACGAATGGTCAGTTTGGTCAATTGCATGGAATATTCCAAGACGGGAAAAGGATACGTAGGGACCTTGATCCGGCGGGACCTTCGCTCCAGGTTCACTCCCCAAACAACACGGTCGGCACTTTGATATAACCGCGTTCGGAGCGGGGAGCATTCCGCAGGAATTCTTCGCGATTCATAGAAGGCTCTACGAGGTCCTCACGAAGGACATTTTCGGCGTTGGCCGAATCAGAGGCGGGCGGAACATTCCGAGTATCCACCTCGTTGAGCATGTTGAAGTAGTCAATGATCGAATTGAATTGACGGCTGAACTCGTCCGCCTCGGCCTCGGTGATTCCAAGTCGAACCAGGGATGCGATATGCTTTACCGTTTCGATGTCCATGGAATGAACCTTTGTCATGGTGTGCCGCTCAGCCGGATGCCCAGCTCCTGCAACTGCTTTTGTTCGACCTGCGATGGGGCGTCCGCCATCACGTCGCGGGCGTTCTGGTTCTTGGGAAAGGCGATCACTTCGCGAATGTTGGGTTCGTCGGCCAGCAGCATGACCAGACGGTCGATGCCCGGCGCCATGCCTCCGTGGGGAGGCGCGCCATATTCGAAGGCCTCGAGCATGTGACCGAATTTCATCTGAATATCCGCCTCCTTGTGCCCGAGCAATTCGAAGATCTTGTGCTGTATGTCGCGGCGGTGAATGCGGATCGAACCGGATGCGGTTTCATAGCCGTTGCACACCATGTCGTAGGCGTCCGAGAGGATCGCGCCCGGATCGGTGTCGAACTTGTCCAGGTCGGCGAGTTGTGGCATGGTGAAGGGATGGTGTTCGGTATCCCAACGTTCTTCCTCCGCATTCCAGGCAAACATCGGGAAGTCCACGACCCAGATGAACGCCAGCAGGTTTGGGTCAGCCAGATTCAGTTTGTCGCGGAATACCAACCGCAAATTGCCAAGCACTTTATTCACGATGGAACGTTCATCCGCCGCGAAAAGGATCAAGTCCCCCGCGCGAACTCCGGCCCTGGATTTGACCGCTTCGACTTCCTGCTGGGAGAGGAATTTCGCAGCCGTTCCTTTTACTCCATCATCCGTAAACGACAATGTTGCCAATCCCTTGGCGCCCTGGGATTTTGCCAGCTCGGTCAGGGCGTCCACTTCCTTACGGGACATGTCCGCGGAATTCGGCGCGAGCAGGCATTTGATCGCACCGCCGCTTTCCAGCGCGGATTTGAACACTTTAAATTCACTGCGCGCGAAGATCTCGCTCACATCCACGAGTTCCATTCCAAAGCGCATGTCCGGTTTGTCCGTCCCGAACCTTTCGAGAGCTTCGCGATAGGAAAGCTTCGGCCAGGGCGTGGCAAGCAGTTGCTTGTCTGGCGCGACAGCCGGGATCATGGCCGTGTACAGGCCCTCCACCATGGCCAACACATCATCGCGATGGACATAGGACATCTCGAGATCAAGTTGCGTGAACTCCGGCTGGCGGTCGCCGCGCTGATCTTCATCGCGGAAGCAGCGCGCGATCTGATAGTACCGGTCAAGGCCGGCGACCATGAGCAGCTGTTTCAATTGCTGGGGGGATTGGGGCAGGGCGTAGAACTGGCCCGGGTAGACGCGCGAGGGCACGATGTAATCCCGCGCCCCCTCCGGCGTAGCCTTGAATAGAATGGGCGTTTCCACTTCGAGAAATCCCTGCCGGTCGAGATAGTCGCGCATGAACCTGATTACATTATGGCGCAGGATCAGATTGTTGGTCATACGTTCCCGGCGCAAATCGAGGTAGCGGTATTTCAAGCGCGTGTTCTCGTCTGGCAGGTCGGTTTCCCCGTTGATCATGAACGGCAGGGCTTTTGAGGAATTCAGCACCTGTACATTTTTGGCGATCACCTCCACCTCGCCGGTTTTCATCCTGGGATTTTCCATGCCAGCCGGGCGTTTTTGGACCACGCCTTCGATTTGCAGGACCCATTCCATGCGAATGGCGGATACCCGCTCGAGCGATTCGGCGTTCAGGTCCGGATTGATCGTGATCTGTACCAATCCCGATCGATCGCGCAGGTCGAAAAATACCACCCCGCCATGATCGCGCCGCCGGTGAACCCAGCCGGCCAGCGTCACCACCTGACCCACATGAGTGGCATTTAACTCTCCGCAGGTATGTGTCCTGTACATGAAGTGCCTCCAAAGTGTATCACCGCAAAGAAAACCCAGCCGAAAAAGGAAATTTTGGATATCCCGATATAGAATGATTTTCTGTCAATTCCTGCATGCCTGCCGTTCTGGTATGTAGGTAAAATAAATCGCCCTTCGCAGAAGCGTTGGGCGATTTATCCTGGTTCGCGTCTTGCGTCAGACAGCAAGGCTTCGCCCAACGAACCGAGGATTGTCGTTGTCATTATTATTATTGTTGGCGATGCATCCCTGTCTTGACATGGGGGCGATTATAGCACAGACCTTCCCCATCCGAACAGAGACAAGATTGGGGAGAGTGGCTGATTACAGAATGATCAACCGTGGTGCATCCATGAGCCGCTGCCCAGGCTCGTCGCGGCCAAGGGCAGGGATAAAGAACTGCGACGGGTCCACCACTGTGGGGCAGATATCCGTGCCACACTCACCGGCTGGCAAAAGGATCAAAATGTGAGAAAATGTACTAGCCACCAGACAGTTTTGGAATAAAGGGGGTTGATCGGCGAGCAAAATCGAGTAAATTTGTTTTTGCGACAAAACGATTTACTTGGAGATGCTGATGTCG
>VGNF01000344.1 GCA_016866195.1 Chloroflexota bacterium
CCCCCGCGAGAGATCGCCTGACCTTTTTACAGAAACATCCTTGCACTATCTCGAGATCCGCAACTTTCTTGTAATAACTCACAAAAATGGACTGAAGGCACTGTCGTTTTGCGCCTTGCTTTTGTCGCTCCACTCGTATGATCGGTTCCGAGAATTTCAACAAATGTGCATTTTGGCGGTATTGGCGCGCGAATTGAGATATTCATAAAGATGCTTGATTGGATTGGATGTTGGTTAGTTTTTAATCAATATGAGACTACTTTGGCCTCACTGCGATTGTCTTGAATTTTATATACGATTGCTGCAAAAGATGGGGTCGCTTGACAAGAAGGAATGATGCACATGTTATCCTTTTTTCAGCATAGGAGTATGAGATTATAATTGCAGGACGATTTGCCGAACTGATGTGCTGTCGTACGGTTCTGTTATAGTCTTTCGTGATTCTTTCCGAGCGAAATGACCGAAAACAAGCCCCCCCTTTTTTTATCTGCCAATGTGTGGACCAGATGGTTGACGCTTGCCTGGTTCGTGATCCTGATCTTAGGCGTGCTTTCGAATCCGATGATTGATTCACCCGGCCGGGACAGTGGGATATTTCTATACATCGGATCGCAGGTATTGAAAGGGAAGATTCCTTATCTCGATGTATGGGAGAACAAGGGCCCGCTAGTCTATTACATCAATGCACTCGGACTCTTTATATCGAAGGGATCTCGCTGGGGAATTTGGTTGATGGAACTCATCGTTTTTCTTATCGCTGCCTGGATTTTCTATGGAATTATCAAGCGAACCATGGGGCCGTTGCCGGCTCTTGGCGGTACTTTCGTATGGATCTGGGCGACGGGAAACGTTCTGCAAGGGGGAAATTTTTCCGAGGAGTACTCGCTTTTCTTCTTCGCTGTGGCTGTCCTTTGTTACATGAAAAGCTTGGAGGCACCTCACCAAAGTGTGTTTGGATTCATCATTGGGGCATCCCTAGGATTCAACATTCTTTTACGGCCAAATAATGTTGCCATTCAAGCGTCGATCGCGGCAGTGTATCTTCTCCTGTCGTTTCAGAACGGAGAATGGTGGCTGCTGATCAATCGTTGGATACGGATCGGGTTGGGAACCGTTTTAGTTGTGATGCCGGGGGTCTTTTATTTTGCCCTTCGCGGCGCGTTGGATGAAATGGTGGATATTGTCCTGAAGTTTAATTATCAGTACAGTAGTGGTTACGATATCCGTCGCATGATCGATGGAATTGGTAGCGCATCACTTGCAATAGGAATTTCGTGGATCATCCCAGGCGTGATTGGGTATGGGCTGGCTCTTCATGCATTAATCCGCCGAGTCATTATGAGATCCATATTAGGAAAGCTCCTCCTGTTGCTGGTCATCGGCTGGTCGTTGGAGGCGGTTTTGAGCACCCTTTCCGGCAGGAACTATCCGCACTACTTCATTTTGTGGACCCCCTATCTGGGTTTTATGTGCAGTTACTTACTGTATATCGTTGTCAAGCCATACCAACCTTGGTTGGAAAGATACACCCTGCCGGTGTTGATTAGCTTTGTTGTCCTCGCGTTTGCTTGCCGAATCGATGCCTTCGGGAAGTACGGTCTTGTTCTGGTGACGTGGTGGTCCTACCCCGGGACCGAAATTGACTATGTTCATCCTGTAGCGCACTATATTCAGGAAAACACTATGCCCGGGGAGAAAGTCTTGGTGTGGGGTTTTCGGCCGGCTATCAACTTCATGTCGGGCAGGGACTCTCCGGTATCCTTTCTTCCCTATCCCTTGATCCATGTTGACACATCGCTGGGTCACTTCTGGGCGGAGCAGTTTTTCGCCCAATTCACCGGTGACCCTCCAGCCCTGATTATTGACATGGTTGAACCGGCAGATAGAGAGCGAATACCGGTTCTTGATCCGTTGATTCGAAAAACGCAAAAAATCAAATGGAAAAGTGTGGTCCTGGCGCCCAATTTAAACGATACCCTGGATTTCATAAAATCTAACTATGAGTTGGTCGATATCGTTGATGGGTATGACATCTACCGCCTGAAAGTCGAATTGCCCTGAATGAGTTAGAGCTTGAGGGGTTATTGACAGGATGTTATTCCACATTATAATTCAGCGACTGAATTTTGACAATGGAATCGACCAACGAAGAGCTCAGAGAGCTATCCCTGCTCGAGCAGATCGAGAGCGACCCGAACATCAACCAAGCCACCCTTGCCACCAAACTGGGAGTGGCTGTGGGAACGGTCAACTGGTATCTGAAGCGCCTGATCGCCAAGGGTGCGGTCAAGGTCTCGCGGGCGGAACGCAAGAAGCTGCGCTACATCATCACTCCCGAGGGCATCGCGCTGCGTGCCCGACTTGCCGTGGATTATGTCGAGCGTTCATTTTCCGTGTACCGCAAGACCCGCCAGCGTGTAAAGGAGCATGCCTCTGCCATCCGCCGCGCCGGATATGATCGGGTCCGCATCCTCGGCTCGGGGGATGTGGCGGACATCTGTAAATTGACCTGCCTGGAGCAGGGGATTTCCGTGGTGAACGACAAATCAGCCCCGACGCTGGTCCTGGAAGGCTACAGGGTGCGATTGGAAGGATTGAAATGACAGATCGTCATGTATTGATCACCGGCGGCGCCGGGGGCATCGGCTCGATCCTGACCTCGGAATTGCTGCGTGCCGACTACCGCGTCACCGTCCTGGATACTTTATTGTTCGGCGGCGAATCCATCGTTCCCTTT
Organism: Chloroflexota bacterium; assembly: GCA_016866195.1. Classification (GTDB taxonomy): domain Bacteria; phylum Chloroflexota; class Anaerolineae; order Anaerolineales; family Villigracilaceae; genus VGNF01. Next base: position 2,738 of record VGNF01000344.1, read on the forward strand.
CTGCATCACCCGAACTTTCATTTTCACAAATCGGATGTGACCGGCCCGCGCGCAGTGCGCGATGCGCTGCGGGATGGCTGGCCGAGACCTGCTGCCGTTGTGCACCTGGCCGCGATCGTCGGATTCCCGGCTTGCCA
>VGNF01000345.1 GCA_016866195.1 Chloroflexota bacterium
AAATTGATCGCGATGGAATCCGGGCTGGAGGGAATTCTGGCGCGGAAAATTCCGAGCGCGCAAACCTTTACAGGTCTTTCCACCCAGGCACTTACAGAAAACCTGCGGGCTGCCCGGCAAGAATCGAATGCCGATCTCGCCCTGGGAGTCGCGGCCTCCACCGAAGATCGCACTGCAGATATGGTATTGATCACTCCCACCGGGGAAAAAACCCATCGCATCACATTCGGCGGTCCGCATCGAAGCCTGCCACGCTGGTCCACAAATCTTGCCCTGAATTGGCTGAGAACCATCTTGCTGGAGATGGATTGACATGCGTCGCAGGCAAAAACCGGATACCGCCTGGGTAATTCTTGCCTGGGGATTGAACTTGATCGGCCTGGTTCTGCTGGCGTCGGTAGGTATAGCCTATCTTGCTTTGAATCCCGTGCATGCCGCCCCGCAGATGCCGAATCCCAACCCGACAACCGAGCTCTCTCATTCGGCTACCAGCACATCGGTTCCGGCCGGGGTCTATTATTTGCCCACCATCACTCCCAATCCGCGCTCGACGATGATCGTGGTGCAAACGCCCACGCCCTTCGTTTTGTCCGGCGGAAATCGACCGCTCGTGATCGGATTTTCAGTTTCCGGCAGGCCGATCGAAGTGTATTCGTTTGGGAATGGCCCCAATCGCCGGATGATCGTCGCCGGTATTCATGGCGGCTATGAATGGAACACCATCGCGCTGGCGGATGAAATGATCACCCACATCAATGAACACCCCGAGGTGATCCCAAATGACTCCACGCTGTATATTCTTCGCAACCTCAATCCGGACGGGGATGCGCGCGACCACGGAATTGACGGGCGGGTCAACGACCATGGTGTGGATTTAAACCGGAATTTCCCGACCAATTGGGCTGCGGATTGGGATCGCGATGGCTGCTGGAATTATGGTCCAACCACCGGCGGAATCGCTCCCGCCTCCGAGCCGGAAACCCGCGCATTGATGACCTTTCTGCAATCCCATCATGTTCAGGCGCTGATCAGCTATCACAGCGCAGCGTTGGGCATCTTCCCCGGCGGGGAACCCTGGGAGCAGAAATCCATCGAATTCGCCGAGAGGCTTTCGGAGGTAACTTATTATCCATTCCCTCCGATCGATACCGGCTGCAAGTTTACCGGCACGCTGGCAGACTATGCTGTCTCGCTCGGGGCTGTGTCGGTGGACATGGAATTAGCCACACACAAATACACGGACTTCACCCGCAATTTGAGAGCCTTGGCAGTGTTGCTGGACTGGAATCCATGAGCTCACTTCCCCCCGCTGGAGTGTGAATGACCCAAAAAGCAGACTTCTTATTCACCAATGCCTTGTTACTGACCATGGACCGGGACTTGCATCAGTACGATCCCGGCGCGGTTGCCGTGCAAGGGGATTTCATCCTGGCTGCCGGCCCCGAATCGGAAATAAAAAATGAATTTCTTTCAACCGAAATTATCGATTGCGGCAGAAAAGTGCTCATGCCGGGTCTGGTCAATGCACATACGCATGTCCCAATGACCCTCCTGCGCGGCTTGGCTGACGATTTAAGACTCGACGTCTGGTTGATGGGATATATGCTCCCTGTGGAGCGGGAATTCGTCTCGCCGGAGTTTGTCCGCCTGGGCACGCTGCTGGCCTGCGCCGAGCAGATTCGCAGCGGCGTGACCACATTCAACGACATGTATTATTTCGAGGGAGATGTGGCGCAGGCAACCGCAGATGCCGGGCTGCGCGCGGTGTGCGGGCAGACCGTCATGAAATATCCCGCCCCGGATGCGCCCGCTTACGAAGATTCACTGGCAAGGGCGCGTGAGTTCATCAGGACCTGGAAGGATCATTCCCTGGTGCTCCCTTCCGTGGCACCCCATGCACCCTATTCCTGCACACCGGAAATTTTGCAGGCCGCTGCCAGCCTGGCAATGGAATTCGATGTTCCACTGCACATCCACATTTCAGAAACCGCCTTTGAAGTGGACAACATGCGGAAAGAAAATGGAATGCCCGTGGTGCCCTACATCAAGAAACAGGGATTGCTCGAGGCCAAAGTCATTGCTGCGCATTGTGTTCACATCGACAGTGGCGAGATGCGCACCCTGTTGCATGCGAATGCAGGAGTCGCCCACAATCCTTCATCGAATCTCAAGCTCGCCTCGGGATTCGCCCCGGTTCAAAAGATGCTGGATCTCGGTTTGAGCGTGGGGATAGGCACGGATGGTCCGGCTTCCAATAACGACCTGGACATGTTCGAAGAGGTACGTCTTGCATCGTTCATCGCGAAGGCTTCGAGCAATGATCCTACCGTTCTCCCGGCGGCGATGGCCCTGCTCATGGCCACCCGAATGGGTGCCCAGGCGCTTCACCTCGGACACCTGACCGGGTCGATCGAAGCGGGCAAACGTGCAGACCTGATCCTCGTCCACACCTCCCCGGCACACAATACCCCGCGCTTCCGACGCGATCCGAACAATGCATACGCGCAACTCGTGTACGCGGCAAAATCCACCGATGTCACGGATGTGATGGTCAATGGAAAATGGCTGATGCGAGACCACAAACTTCTGACACTCAATGAGACGGAACTGGTGGAGCAGGCGCGTGAGATTGCCCGCAAAGTGGATCAGTTCCTGATCGAACGGGAGAAATCCGTGCTTTCGAAGCTGATCGCTTTGGGGGGATCCATGGAACAGGAATCCTTTGAGGTCCAGGTAAAAGTCAAGGTCGAGGAACCGAATCGGTTAATTCAAAAAATCAAACAACCAGGGATCGAGGTCCAGGCGTTCAAGCATTATCACCAATACGACGACCCC
>VGNF01000346.1 GCA_016866195.1 Chloroflexota bacterium
TTTTGAAACGGCGGTGGTATAATTCGCACGCTTATGCCTTCGGGGTGTGGCTCAGACCGGTAGAGCGCACGGTTCGGGTCCGTGAGGTCCCGAGTTCAAATCTCGGCACCCCGACAGAAAAGCGTCAGACTCCCAATTTGAGGGAGTCTTTCTTTTCCCCTTTGCTTCTTCGAAATTCCAACTCAGGAATTTTCCCCCTCTGTTTGTGGATTTTAATAACAAATGCGCCTGAATGGACTTTTCATTCAAACGCACCGAACAAGAGTGGTCCTGGCGGTCCCGACGGGATTCGAACCCGCGATCTCGGCCTTGACAGGGCCGCATGTTAGGCCGCTACACCACGGGACCCGGTGTTTAAGCGGGGGGAGTTTACCATGATGGGTATATCCATGTCAATACGCGCCGCCTGTATAGAGCGCTGGATCCGTCGGAGTTCGTCCTGTCCGGTCATGGACATACACCCAGTCTCCCTCGTTTGCCCAATTGAAGATCCAATGCGCATCGCCAACGGATAGGTTCACGCATCCATGCGATTGAGGGTAGCCAAAGCGGGTACGCCAGTAAGCTCCGTGCAGCGCCCGCGCGCCGTCGAAGTACATGGTCCATGGAACGTTGTCCAGGTAGTAAAAATCTGAAGGATCATTGTTGCGCATGGTTTCGGTTTCTTTTTTCTGAAAAATCTGGAATAAGCCCGGCCGGGTCCAAAAGGGTTCGAGACCGCTGGCGATCACTGTGGCAAAGACAAGCTGACCTCGGTCGTAAACTGCCAGGGTTTGTTCCGCAAGATCGACGTCAATCCAGCGATTGGCCGTGATCCCTGCCTGTGGGATCGTGTTTACGATCACCCGGGCAACCTTGCGGCCTTCCACCCATTGATTTGGACCGATCATATACCATTCTTCGTTATCGGCAGTTTGAACGGCAAAAATACTCATGGTTTGAAAGGGAAAGAACTGTCCTCCGGTCGCTCCGGCGGCATAGCCGGGGGCACTGACCACCGGAATTTGTTCGAATGCCCAGCCGAATGAAGTTCGTGGCGTGGTGTGGAATTCCAGTCCCTGGAAAATGGAGATTTCACTCACCTTCGCTCCATTGCCGGGGATCCAACCGCCGTTTTGCATAAGGTAATAGATGCGGTTTTGATTTACCCAGTCGATATAGGATACGTAAATAAAGCCTGGAGGGAATTGCTGGGTGCCCGGTCCACTCCCGCCCGGCGCACTGTATACCTGAACGTACTCGTCGGCGAGCTTAAAATAGTAGTATGGAAGCTGGGTAAGGGCTGGGTCCGGTTTCGAAGCCGGGAGCGGTCGCGGGGGAAGGGTCATCCCGAGCCTGGCGAGATCGGTGAGGATCTGGGATGGTCCAAGGAGTTCACAATCCGTCGGTTCAGGCAAATACGCAAGCGGCTCGCAAACGATCCCACCGCTCGATGGTTCGGAGGATGGCACCGCTTCTTGGGCATTGGCGTACGCCGGGAATTGCAATATCAGAATCAATACAAAAAAGAATAGAAAAGCCTTTTTCATTTTGCGGGATTATAGCACGGTGCCTCTTATCTATTCTGCAAGCTCATTTTGCATGCTTGAAAGCAGCGAGCTTGACACAATGGTGGCCATGTTCTAAAATAGTTGCGTTATGTTCACGGTAGCGAAGGGCTGGGACGATCACGTTCGCCTTTTCCGGAGGCCGGTTTGACCAAGAATAGAACTCAGCAAATGGTGGATCGCCTGCGCGAGTTGCAGGCGTCGTCTCCAGATATCGAGGCATCGGCTGTAGTCAGCGGGGATGGTTTGAGCATTGCCTCTGCGTTGCCTCAAGGAGTTGAAGAAGACCGCGTTTCAGCCATGTCTGCCGCCATGCTTTCACTGGGGGAACGCATCGCATCCGAATTGGGGCGCGGATCCCTCGAGCAGGTATACATCAAAGGGGTAAAAGGCTATGTCGTGCTGATGTCGGTCGGCGAGGAGGCTGTGCTCACCGCCCTTGCACGCGAGCAGGCCAAGCTGGGCTTGATCTTCCTCGACATGCGGCGCACCGCCGAAGACCTGGTCAAGCTGATCTAGTGGAGTCTACATGAGCCCCAACCAGAAAAGTGGTTTGTATTACCCCAACAAATTCGGACTGATCACCATCAAGTCGCTGGAAGAGGTGATGGGCAAGAACGGTTTGAACGCGATCCTCAACCTGGCGGGTTTGAACCATTACATTGAAAACTACCCTCCGGACAATCTGGACAAGGGATTTGATTTTTCGGAACTTTCCGCCATCGGTTCCGCCCTGGAGGATATGTACGGTCCGCGTGGAGGCCGCGGCTTGGCTTTGCGCGCGGGCCGCGCCACCTTCTCGGACGCGCTGAAGAATTTCGGCGCGCTGGCGGGTGCCGCCGACCTGGCCTTTGTTGTCCTGCCGCTACAATCGAAATTACGCATCGGACTGCCGGCCTTTGCCAAGATCTTCACCCAGCTCAGCGATCAGAATACGACGGTGGAGGAGAAGGATACCGAATGGGTGTGGACGATCCATAAATGTCCGTGCTGCTGGGGTCGGACCGGCGCGGATAAACCCGTATGTTTTATTTCCACCGGCCTGCTGCAGGAATCGCTCAAGTGGGTCTCCGGAGGAAATGAGTTCCGGGTGAACGAATCCAAATGTGTGGCGATCGGCGACAGCGTGTGCGAATTCGTCATACAGAAGGAACCGATCTCGTAACCCGCCGGGGAATACCGCCTGGATTCGGTTTGAATTGTTTTTACAACCACCCAAGGGGGAAAGATTCGGCAATGAAGGATTACTCAAAGGTGAAGGTCGCCGTCGTAGTGCCTACG
>VGNF01000347.1 GCA_016866195.1 Chloroflexota bacterium
TTTTAGTCAATTGTCCGGAATATGCGTATTCCGCTCATGTCGTCCACCCATTCCGATTCATGCCGTCCACTTATTCTGATTTTCACTGTCCACAGAATGAGTTCGGCGGCACTGGCAAAACCATTATACACCACTGGACGGCATGCGTCCAATCGAGCGCGTTTTCCTTTGCGATTCACCGGCCAGATTGAGGCGATGCGCGTTATGAACCAAGCGATCCAGGATCGCATCCGCCAGGGTCGCATCTGGGAAGCGCGCGTGATACTCGGCCACGGGCACCTGGGTCGCCACGAGGGTCGATGATTGTCCAAAGCGATCATCCATGATCTCAAGCAGATCCTGAGCCTGGGACAAAGTGAGGGGATCGCGCAGCCAATCGTCGAAGATGATCAGGTCGGTCCGCGCCAGGCGGCTGAGCAGGTCAGAGTAGGAGCCATCCAGATGAGCGCGCGTCAGCTGCTGAAGCAGTCGAGACGTGCGGAAATACCGGACGGTGAAGTTGCCGCGGCAAGCCGAATGTCCCAGGGCACAGGCGAGAAAGGTCTTGCCTGCGCCGGTCGGGCCGTCGACGATGACATTGAGATGATTTTCAATCCAAGAACCTTGGGCCAGTTCGAGCACCAAACGCCGGTCGAGCCCGCGACTCGCCGAGAAATCCAAGTCTTCAATGCACGCTGGAAGCGGGAAGGCTGCGACCTCGGTGCGGCGTTGCACGCGGCGGCTGTCACGGCGGGTGCATTCCTGATCGACCAGGAGCGCCAGGCGTTCTTCGAAAGCCAGCGGGGCATACTGGGCGGAGCGTAGCTGTTCTTGGAGGCCCTCCCGGAAGGCGGGCAATCGCAACGCCGTGAGTTTGTCGAGCAAAGGTTGAACAAGCATTTCAGTCTCCTTAAGAATGGGTAGGTGGTGGATCGAGCCGGCCTGCAGCGGGCAAAGCGTTTTGCGGTGCTCCCTCCCAAGGCCGGCGGCGGAAATTTACTGGTAGTACTGCTTGCCGCGAATGTTGTCGTGGGCAGGAAGTCCTTCGACTGAGTCGGCACATTGGGTTTCGAGCAGGCCTTTGATTTCCCGGTAGGATCGTAAGTGCGCGGCCAAGCCCTGCTGACAAGCGTTTTCCAGAGACGGCTTGTCAAAGCGACCGGCCAAGCTCAAGATGCCCAAGCAGGAGCGGTATGCTTGCTCCGGGTGCAGCCGACCGGCGAGCACGGCTTGGATCATTTGGGTGGTCGCTGGGCCGATATCCTCCGCCCAGCGCACAAAGCGTTCGGGTGACCATTCCAGAACCTTCTGGTGGCGGACGGGCATATGAGCCGACAGCGTCGTGTAGCGTCCAGGCGCATCGCTGCGCGGATGCGTGGCCATCGCCCTGTTTTTGTGGAGGATTTCGACTGTTCGCTCGGTGGCCCGGAGGGTCACCTCCGCATGGATCAAGGTGAACGGGACGGAGTAATAGTGCTTGTTGTATTCGACGTGGTAATCGATGTTCACTCGGCAAGTCTTGAGGCGCGCAAACTCGTAAGGCGTGGCTGGCAACAAATGCAAGGCGGGACGATCCACCGCATCGAATAGCTCTTGGCGCGACTTTTGCAAGTGTCCCATGGGGCGGCAATTGAGCTCATTTAACAACTGGCGGATGGCCTGGTTCAGGCTGGTCAGGGAGAAAAAGGTTTGATGCCGCAGCCGCGCGAGGATCCAGCGCTCGACCACCTGGACACCGACTTCGACTTTGGCCTTGTCCCGCGGTCGGCGGACCCGCGCGGGGATCACGGCGAAGCCATAGTGCCGAGCCAACTCCTGATACGTCGGATTCAGGTCGGGTTCGTAGCGACTGGGATGCTTCACCCCACTTTTCAAATTATCGGGAACGACCACCAACGGTACTCCGTCCATGAAGGTCAGCGCGCGGACGTGACCGCCAATCCAATGCTCCAGCTCCTGGCTGGGCTGGGCCTCGGCATACGTGTAACTGCTGGCGCCCAACACGGCCACGAAGATCTGGGCCTGGGTGATCTCGCCGGTCTGGGGATCCACGAGGGGAACGGTATCGCCGGCATAATCCACGAACAATTTTTCGCCGGCTTTGTGAACCAGACGCATGGGCGGGTTGAGCGTGGCGGCCCATTGCCGATACCGTTCGCAGTATTGGCTGTACTGAAAGCCGTCGGGGTAGGCTTCCTTGTATTCAGTCCATAAAAGCTTGAGGGTTACGTTTTGCTTACGCAACTCGGCGTGGACTTGGGTCCAGTCGGGTAAGGCCTTGGGTGTGGGATTCGGCGCCAACCGCTCTGGGAAGAGTTGTTTGAACAACTCGTCTTCGGTTAATGGTTCCGGCAGCGGCCAACGTAAGCCGGCCGATTCAGCGCGTTGCAGATACTCCTTGACTGTACTGTGAGAGATGGAGCAACTGCGGGCGATGGCGCGGTTGGAAAGCTGGCTGGCCCACTTCAAACGGAGAACTTCTTGAATCTTGCGCATGGTTAACCTTTCTTGTGACATCTGGCCTCCAATTGGTTTTGAGGCAGGTATGCCACACATTGTGAAGATTAGCCAGCGCCGCGAAAGCTCAGGTTAGGTTCCAGAGCTGGTGATTTATCGATTCCGACATGAGCGAAAAAGTGGACGGCATGCGTCGGAATCAGTGGACGGCATGCGTCGGAATCAGTGGACGGCATGCATCGGAATCGGTGGACGACATGGATCGGATTCGGTGGACGGCATGCGTCGGATTACGCAAATGCCTCACCCCTACTCCGCGATGCGCAATGAATCACGTTTGAAATGGTGATTCTCGTTTTCTTCCTTTTCCAACTTACTCTCTTTCT
>VGNF01000348.1 GCA_016866195.1 Chloroflexota bacterium
TTTTCGTGCCGCTGCCGCAAAACGGGTCGAGCACCACATCGTCGACGAAGCTGAACAATTTGACGCAGCGTCGCGGCAGTTCGATGGGAAACGGCGCCGGATGGCCGATCTTCTTGCGGCTCTCGCCGTTGAAGGTCCACAGACCGTTGGTCCAATCCATGAATTCCTCACGGGTAATGTCCGAGGCGCGTGAACCGCTGGTCTTCTTCCAGCTGCTGCGGTACAACACGACGATCAATTCCACCGGGGCGATCACGAAAGGGGCGGAGGCGCTCTTCCATGAACCCCAGGCGGTGCGCCGCGAGATGTTCCCCTCGTTCCAGATGATCGTCGAATGATAGTGAAATCCGGTTTGCTTTGCAATGGTGGTCAGGTCCGCGCCCACGCTTTGCTGCCCGCCTTTGTTCTTGTCGAGCGGGATGTTGAGGCAGAACCGGCCGTCCGGTTTAAGCCATTCGAAGCAGCGGGAGATCCAGCGGCGGCTGAATTCCAGGTACTCCGCGTAGGAAATGTCATCGCGGTGCGAGTTGTATTGGATGTCCACATTGTAGGGCGGGGAGGTGATCACCAGGTCGATGCTCCCCTCCGCCACGAGGCGCGTGTTCAACACGTCGTCGTGGATGAGCGTGACGCGCTCGTTCTGAAAATGAATTCCTCGGGATTTCATGCAGCTGGAATTATAGCCTGTTCATCCGTGGATCGTTTGAATGTCGCCGTTCAAGAGATCGTCCAGAATGTGCTTCATGATCTGAAAGGATTGAGCCCCCTCCACCTTGCGGCCGTTGATGATGAACGTCGGCGTGGCGGTGATCCCCTCCGCCTCGGCTTGCAGCCGGTCCCGATCCACCGTCCCCTTGTGTTTTCCATCTTCCAGGCAGGCCGCGAATTCATCCAGGTCCAGATGAAGCGTCTCGGCATATCCGATCAGCTTTTCCCGGGTGAAATCACCGGCATTCTCGCCGGTCCAGTTCGTGAACAGGGTGTCGTGAAATTCCCAGAATTTTCCCTGGTCTCCGGCACAATATGCTCCCTCGGCCGCCCATCCCGATTCCGGCCCCAGAAATTCCCCGAGCGAGCGATACTCGAAATACACCTTGCCGGTATTCACGTATTCCTCGATCAGGAACGGTTCCGTTTCCCGCCAGAATTGCAGGCAGAACGGGCATTGATAATCCCCATATTCGATCAGATGGATCGGAGCCTGCGGGTCGCCCATGGTGTTTCCGCTGGTGATTTCCCGCTCGATCTCCGAGGCTTTATCAACCTTGGCCGGCTGGATCAATTCTCTTAATGCGGGCGCGGCGAGGATCAGGGCACAAACGAAAACCGTCGAACACGCGAGCACGAATAGCCCAATCAAAGCCAACCACCAACGCAGTCGCGGATTTTTTCCTTGAGAGGCTTGTGAGATGTCGTCGGGGCGTCCGCTTTGCGTAGTGGGAATTTCCTGCATTTGCCAATTGTAGATGATGTGATCCGATCTCACAAGCAATGCGAAATTACGCCCGCAGAGATTCTCATGTGGGATTCATCTGCCGATTCGTTTTTCGTTATAATTTCACCATGAACGTTTCCCTTGTTCCAAGAATGGCAGTTCTCAGATCGATTATCGCCGCGCTTCTTTCCGGGTTGGCCTTGTTTCTAGGCGCAGTGATCTTCTGGACGGTTGGCTACCAGCTGGCGTATGCGGGCCGCATCTTCCCGGGAGTGTCGGTGGCCGGCGTGGATCTCTCCGGCCTGACGCGCGATCAGGCGGTGGTCAAGTTAACACAGACGCTCTCGTATCCCATCACCGGCAAGATCCTTTTTCGCGACGGGGAACAGGTGTGGGTGGCCTCTCCGGTTGAATTGGGCATGGTCTTTGACCCTACGGCCAGTGTTTTGTCCGCTTATCGAATGGGGCGGGAGGGCGGTCTTTTCGGCGCGCTGGCCGGACAAATCCGGGCTCGCGGCCTGGGCGAGGACGTGCCGCCGGTGATCATCTTCGATCAGCGCGTGGCGTACGTCTTTCTGCAAAATATTGGAACCAAGGTCAATCGGCCGGTGGTGGAGGCCTCCCTGCATGTGGAGGGGACCAACGTCGTGGCGCAGCCCGGGCAGATCGGGAAATTGCTTAACCTGGATGCCACCTTGATCTTTCTCGGAGCACAGCTTCAATCCTTTCGGGATGGCGAGGTTCCCCTCGTGATTCAAGAGGCGGCACCGCGGCTGCTGGATGTCTCATCGCAGGCGGATGCAGCGCGGCGGATCCTCAGCCAGGCGTTGAGTATTTACGTTCCAAACTCCCGCGAAGGGGATCCGGGTCCCTGGTCGTACGACATTCCGGTGGTGGCCAATATGCTTGCCGTGCGCCTCGTGGAGAACGCCGGTGGATATGAAATGCAGGTGGGACTGGATCCGACGGCCTTGCGCCTTGCCCTGAACGACCTCAAGGTTTTTGTGGATCGTCAACCGGCTAATGCGCGGTTTATTTTCAACGACAAAACTGCTCAACTGGAAGCGCTCGAACCCTCCCGCGTCGGCCGGACGTTGGATGTGGAGGCAAGTATTACAGGGATCAACGAGGCGCTGTTAAGGGGCGAGCATTCGATCCCGCTTTCAGTGATCGAAACGCAACCGGCGGTCGCTGACACAGCCCGCGGGTCGGACCTCGGAATCATCCAGTTGGTCGCCGAGCAGACTTCCTATTTCTATGGCTCGAGCGAGCAGCGAATTCAGAACATTCAAGCCGCTTCGGCACGCTTTCATGGAATACTGGTTGCGCCCGGCGAAACTTTCTCCATGGGCAGC
>VGNF01000349.1 GCA_016866195.1 Chloroflexota bacterium
GGGGGACACAATGTGTATCTGACGCTCGATACCCGACTCCAGGCTGCAGCGGAAGCATCGCTTGTCCAGGAAATCAATTTCTGGAACACCTATTTTGGAACCATTCGCATCTCCAGCGGGGTGGTGATCGCCATGAATCCGAAGACCGGTGAAGTGCTGGCAATGGTCTCCTATCCGTCCTACGAAAATAACCGCCTGGCACGAATAATCCCCGCTTATTATTATGAGCAACTCAGTCAGGATCCCGTCAAGCCGTTACTGAATAATGCCATTTCAGCGGAGTTTCCTCCGGGTTCGGTATTTAAACTTTCCACGGCAACTGGCGCCTACAATGAAGACGTGGTGGAATTGACCGACATCATTCAGGCCCCAGGCCAGCTGCTTTTGTGCGAGCAATTCAATCCAAATGACCCCTGCATGGATCGCAACACGCGCCCGTTTGTCGATTGGATTTTCGAGCAAAATCCCGATGGATTTGGTCAGATCACCTTTCAATACTGCATTGCCTTTTCCAGCAATGTCTGTTTCTACAAACTGGGAGGTGGCTTCGAGGATGAGATCGAACAGGGACTAGGCATAGAACGATTGAGGCAGTATGCGCGGGCGATTGGTTATGACGAGGCTTCTGGAATTGAATTGCTGGGTGAAGCAGACGGCTTGATCCCCTCACCTCAATGGAAACGCATCAATACCGGTGAAAACTGGTCGACCGGGGATACCTATATCGCCAGCGTGGGACAAGGATATGTCTTGTCAACGCCTCTGCAGGTGTTGATGTCCGGGGCGACGATTGCCAACCATGGAAAGCTGATGCAGCCCACGATCATTCGGGACATCACCGATGGAGAGGGTAATGTGGTCGAAATGTGGTTCAATCCAGAGGAATTCACAGTAACCGATTTTCAAACTCCCGGGGGCTACCGAATTTCTCCCTTCACTCCGAACATGAAATGGGATGTGACGGTCACTCCGTTGATCCAGGGATATGCCTGCGAGGAGGGCATCTGCAGTCTGGATGAGAATCGTAAGATCATCCAGCCGGAAACGATCGCTGTTATAAGGAATGGAACGCGGCTGGCTGTCACAGATCCGCGCGGGACATTGAATGAAGTTTTCAGCGGTTATCCCATTGCCGTAGCCGGCAAGACCGGGACGGCGGAGTATTGCGATGATGTGGCGCGGGCTGCCAACCGCTGCCAGTTTGGCTCCTGGCCGACCCATTCGTGGACCCTGGCTTATGCCCCCTATGAAGATCCGGAGATCATTGTGCTGGCATTTGCCTACAATGGCGGTGAGGGTGCGAGCGTCGCCGCGCCGATCGTGGCTCGCGTGATCGAAGCATATTTTGAATTGAAGTCCATTGATATTGCCCAGGGGAGCCCTGGTGTGGTCCAGTAAGCAGTGGTTATCGCTGAGGTTGGCGAAGGCTGGGAGGGACATCAGGTATAATTCTGTGCAATTCCGGCTGGACGAGCGTGATGGAGCAGACTACAGTTCTTGTTCAAATCAAAGGGATCAAGGATGGATTGCTGGCGACATTCTCAGAAGCTGCCTGGGATGTCCAGCGACTTGCCTTGTTCGAACAAATCGATGCCCGACCGGAATTCTTTCAGGGGGCACGACTGGCATTGGATGTGGGGTCTCAGGAATTGAGAGTCAACGATCTGGTCGATTTGCGCGACCATCTTTCTGACCGTGGCTTATCCCTGTGGGCGGTGATCAGCGAATCTCAAAAAACCGAGCAGGTCTCACAAATCCTGGGGTTCGCAACCCGCATCTCGAAACCCCGGCCTGAAGAGTTGAAACAGTTTGCGGAGGTTTCAGACGAAACGGCGTTGTTCGTCAACAAGACTGTGAGATCTGGAACGCGTATCGAATATCCGGGCAGCGTGGTTGTGTTCGGGGACGTGAACCCTGGTGCAGAGATCGTGGCAAATGGAAATGTGATCGTGTGGGGTCGCGTTCGAGGGATGATCCATGCCGGAGCCGGGGGGGATCAGGGAGCGTTCATTTGCGCCCTCGATCTTTCTGCAACCCAGTTGAGGATTGCCGATCATGTGTCCGTGACTTTGAAATCGCAAGACCAGCTCTCGCCGGAGATCGCTCGAATCAATGACCAGGGGAAATTGGAGGCTGAGCCATGGAAGCCTGGATAAAAGCAACAGGGACCGTACAATGACAGCACAAGTCATCACATTGACCTCCGGTAAAGGCGGTGTCGGAAAGACCACGGCAGTGGCCAACATTGCTCATGCCCTGGCCATGGATGGAAAGCGCGTCGTGTGCATCGACGGCGATATCGGGCTGAGGAATTTGGATGTCGTGATGGGCCTGGAGAATCGCATCGTTTACGATATCGTGGATGTCATCGAGGGTCGCTGCAAACTGCGCCAGGCCATGATACGGGACAAGCACTTTCAGGATCTATACCTCATCCCTGCGGCGCAAACGCGTGACAAGAGCGCGGTTTCCCCCTCGGACATGGTGCGGCTGTGCAAAGACCTTCAGTCGGAGACCGAAAATGTGCTCATCGATTCACCGGCCGGTATTGAACGTGGATTTCGAAATGCCATCGCCGCGGCAAATCGCGTGTTGCTCGTGACGAATCCCGAGGTCAGTGCGGTGCGCGACGCGGATCGAGTGGTCGGGATTCTCGAAGCGGAGGGCAAGGGGACTCCCTCCCTCCTCATCAATCGTCTGAATCCGGCCTTGGTTAAGAACAACGACATGCTCTCCGCCGAGGATGGGCTGGATTGTT
>VGNF01000350.1 GCA_016866195.1 Chloroflexota bacterium
CAATGTGGACTCCACGAAGCTGGTCTTTGAACAGTCTGCAGATTTGGGTGTGGATCGCTTCGTGTTTGCCTCCACGTACAGCAACTATGGCCTCTCTCCGGACGGCAAACCGGTGACTGAAGATTCACCGCTGAATCCTCAGTCGTTATACGCGGAGACGAAGATCGCCAGCGAGGAATATCTGCTGGCTCAAAAGGGAACTGTCTGCATGCCGCTGCTGTTCCGCTTCGCGACACTGTATGGCCTAAGCGCACGCATGCGCTTCGACCTGATCGTCAACCAGTTCGTGCTGGAAGCTTTCACCAGACGCGAACTGATCATCTATCAGCGCGGATACTCACGCTCGTTTGTCCACATTCGTGACGTGGTGCGCGGCGTGATGATGGGATTGGAGGCTGAGCCGTCCAAGGTGCGCGGCCAGGTATTCAACCTCGGCACGGAGAAGGGCAATTACTCGAAGAACGACATCGTGGATCTGGTTCTCAAACGCATGCCCGAGACGAATGTCGAGTATAAGGATCTCACTTTTGGCGGGGATATGCGCGACATCACCGTATCTTTCGAAAAGATCAAACGGATGCTTGGTTTTGAGACCACGCTCACTGTGGATGACGGCATCCGGGAGATCCTGTACGCCTTGAAAACCGGGCTGATCCGCAATCCATTGGACGAGAAATACCGCAACGCGCAGTTTATTGTGCAATAGATAGAATGTTCCGGGTTGAAGGTTTAAGGATTTGATATGTCGACGGCGAAGCGCTTTGAGGAGCTGGATGTCTGGCAAGGGGCGAGGGAGCTGACTAATTTGATTTATGGGTTTTCGTCAGAGGGTGTCTTTTCGAGGGATTTCGGTCTGCGCGACCAAATGAGGCGTGCATCTGTTTCCATTATGTCAAATATAGCCGAGGGGTTTGAAGGGCAAAGTCAGGCTGTGTTCATTAGATACCTGGCACATGCCAAGGGTTCTGCGGGTGAATTGCGCGCTCAATGGTATATTGCCAAGGATCAGGGTTATATTAATGACGAGGAATTTAATACGTCATTTTCACTTGTAGAAATATGCAGTAAACAAATTGCTCGACTTATTCAATATTTAGAAAGTCAACCCAACTCCCGTCGCGTACGGGAAGATGGAGAATATTATGACATCAAGCAATAACTCAGGAAACCTTCAACCTTCTAACCTTGGATCTTCAACGTACTGGAAGGACAAACGTGTGATCCTCACCGGCGGCGCGGGCTTTCTCGGCTCGTTCGTGACCGCAAAACTCAGGGAGCGCGGTGCAACGGATATTTTCATCCCCACCATCGAGGAATACAACCTGGTGGATGCAAATGACATCCGCCGCATGTATGCGAATTCGCTCAAGGGCGTCGAACCGGGGAATGTGGTCGTCATCCACCTGGCTGCGAACGTGGGGGGTATCGGTGCCAACCGGGAACATCCCGCCGAATTCTTCTACGACAACTTGATGATGGGCGTGGAGTTGATGCATCAGGCCTACAGGAATGGCCTGGGTAAATTTGTGGCCATTGGCACCGTGTGCGCCTATCCCAAGTTCACCCCAGTTCCGTTCAAAGAGGACGACCTGTGGATCGGCTACCCTGAGGAGACCAACGCCCCCTACGGCCTGGCCAAGAAGATGATGCTGGTGCAGGCGCAGGCCTATCGGGAACAATACGGATTCAATGCCATTTTCCTGCTGCCGGTGAACCTTTACGGTCCGCGCGACAACTTCAATTTGCAGACCTCGCACGTCATCCCCGCGCTGATTCGCAAGGCGGTGGAGGCGGGCGAACGCGGGGACAAGGCGCTGCCTGTGTGGGGGGATGGATCCCCGACGCGCGAGTTCTTGTATGTGGAGGATGCCGCGGATTTGATCATCACCGCCGCGGAAAAGTATAACGAATCCGAGCCTATCAACCTCGGTTCCGGTTATGAGATCTCCATCAAGGACCTTGCGGAGATGATCGTGAAATACACGGGTTTCAAGGGCAAGCTGGCCTGGCAGACCGACAAGCCGAACGGTCAGCCGCGCCGCGGCCTGGATGTGACCCGTGCAAGGGAAAAGTTCGGCTGGAGCGCGCAGGTCCCCTTTGAAGAGGGCATGCGCCGCACCGTGGAATGGTTCATGGCCAATCGGGCCAGGATCAATTAGCATGACCGAGCTTGCCAGGCAAGAACCTAAAACCGTATACATCAAACCTTCCACGGGGCTTGCTGCGCTGAACCTGCGGGACCTGTGGATCTACCGCGAGCTGGTCTTTTTCATGGTCTGGCGCGACGTCAAGGTGAAGTACAAGCAGACTCTGCTCGGCATGGCCTGGGCGGTCATCCAGCCGGTGATGACCATGCTGGTGTTCACCTTTCTCTTCGGCCGGGTGGCGAAGCTTCCCACGGATGGGATTCCCTATCCTGTGTTCTCGTTTACCGCCCTGCTGCCTTGGGGGCTTTTCGTCGTGGCGCTCAACCAGGGGAGTCGCTCTCTGGTTGCGCACAATAACATGGTCACCAAGATCTACTTCCCGCGCCTGATCCTGCCGATGTCCTCTGTGTTTGCCGGCCTGGTGGATTTTGCGATCGCCTTCGTCATCTTGATCGGCCTGATGTTCTACTTTAAGGCGAGACCGGCCTATGACCTGCTGTGGACCCTGCCGCTGTTCCTTTTGCTGGCCGTGATCACCGCGCTGGGGGTGGCCTTGTGGCTTTCCGCGATCAACCCC
>VGNF01000351.1 GCA_016866195.1 Chloroflexota bacterium
AGTTCGTCAGCGTATAATTGATTTGGCTGACCAGAAGATACTGGCAATAGTCCAAGCGGGTGACGTTTTGAGTTTTGGGTCGCATACTCCCAAACTTATCGGCTTTTTGCCTGTTCGTCAAACACTCAGTTTTGCGTAAGTCCTATTACCAAGACTTTAACCGCTTTGGGTGAGACTTTCAATTTCGAGCATGCCTTTATCCTGAAAGAGGATAAAGGAAATCTTGTTGTTGTCGCATCCACTCATCCCGCTTTCGCAACGACCGTCTGGCAGACGCGGGAATTTCTGCGCAGGATCATGACCGGCAGGTCGCAAGCGGTTTTTGACATCAACCATATCCCCGAATGGCTCGACCAGCTGCCCGAGATTCGCGCGCTGGCAACATCAGCCCTTTATGTCCCCCTCCGCCCCCAACCGAATGCGGCCATCTTGGTTTGCACACACAGCGAACGGAGTTTCTTTACATCCCAACACCAAACCCTCGCGCAACGATTTGCGCCTTTGGTCGCCGGGGCTTTGCAAAAAGCCGAACTCTATACCGCCTTGAAAGCGGAACGTGATACCCTTGAAACCCGCGTCATGAAACGCACTGCCGAACTTCAGCACGAACGCGACTTTGGGTTACTGGTCATGGAAAGCATGGGCGAGGGATTGACCATCACAGATGCAGAAGGGAGGTTGGAATACGTCAACCCTGCTTACGCTCGAATCTTAGGGCGAACTCCTGAAGAGATCATCGGCCATTCACCCCGCGAATTCACCCATCCCCAGGATCTTGAAAAACTCGACACCGCATGGGATCTCCGCCACCATGGCGAATCATCCACCTATGAAACACGCCTGCTGTCAAAGGACACCTCTGAAACGGAGGTGATTGTCTCTGCTGTTCCGCGCTACCAAGCGGGCGCATTCGCGGGAAGCATTGTCGTTACTACCAACGTGAGTGAACGCGCGCACCTCGAACGAATGAAAACGGACTTCATCAACCGCGCCTCCCATGAACTACGTACGCCTCTCGCCACCGCCATTCTCATGGCCGACCTTCTGGAGGGAGGCGGAACCGAAGCGGAACAAAAACAATTCTTGACAGTCCTAAAGAACGAACTTGATCGTCAACGCCTCCTGTTGAACGACCTGTTGATAGCGGGACGCATCGAAAGTGGAAGAATCGCCTTCAATCTCACGCCCACCGATATCCCATCTCTGGTGGAGGAGGCCATTGCCAGCGTTAAACCGCAAGCCGAAGCCAAAAAGGTTCTCATCGAGTTTCAATCCGAGCCAGCCTTGCAAATGGCGCACTCCGATCGCCAGTCGCTGGTTCAAGTCCTGTTGAATCTGCTTTCGAATGCAATCAAGTTCTCGCATCCCGAAAACAGCGTGAATATTCGCGCATGCAACTCGGAGAATGGCATTTTGATCCTGGTGGAGGATCACGGCATCGGCATTCCTACGCAGGACCTGCCTCACATCGCCTCACGTTTCTATCGCGCCCAAAATGCAACCGCAAACGAAATTCAAGGCACGGGTATTGGCCTGTATATCGTCAATGGGATTATGAAAGGACTGAGAGGCTGGATGAAGATCGAAAGCGTGGAAAACAAGGGAACGACAATACACGTCTGGGTACCTGCCCACAAGTGAGAGGCGCGACGCCTGATTTGTTGCATTTCTACGAGCATTATCGGGATCACACCCCCTTCCCCATTTGGGGAGGGTTGGGGTGGGGTTTTGAATTAGAATCATCCCATGCCCGTCAAAAACATTATCCCAGGTCAAAAGGTCACGAAAGAAAAACAAGAACTTGCTCGTGAACTGCGTCGAAACATGACTCCCGCCGAGAAGATTGTATGGAAGGAATTGCGGGCGAATAAGCTGGGAGTCCACTTTCGGAGGCAGCAGGTCATTCAGGGATTTATTGTCGACTTTTACTGTCACAAAGCGGGGTTGGTTGTGGAAGTAGACGGCGACATCCACGATTTGCAGTTACAGGAATTAGAGACGAATGTCAAGGGGCAATTTCGCCCTCACAACCTATCTGCCGGGCTGTGCTTCTCCGCCGCTTCGCGCAAATCGTCGCTGCTTTGCTTCGTGTGGCGTCGTATCAAACTCAAATCACTGTGCCCCATGAGGCGGGATAGCGTCACGATGTCGCAACCGTCTCTCAGCATAGCCAGCGCAAAGCCCCGCCTGAAGGCGTGCAACTCCGGCGCGTCTATGCCAGCGTCACGCGCCCGGCGCAGAATCATCGCTCGCAGACTTTGGTAATGCCAACGCCCGCCGCTTTGAGTCGTGAACAATGCGCCGCCGCTGTTGCCCCGTTCTTTCACCCATGCGCGTATCGCCTTGCGCGTTCGTTGCCCGGCGAAGACCACGCGCCCCTTAAGAATGGCGCAAAACACCCCTAAATCATGCCCTTTTGCAAACCCGAAAGGGGCGGCGAATGCCGTCGCGCGGCTCATAACCGCTCGGTTGTCGGTTCGACTCCGGCCGGGCCCATCTGAGGAGTCATGTATACCGAGCGCGGGCACAAATTGCGGTTTTTGGGAGAGGCTCGCATAGCCTCTAGTATGATTTTGTCTATGACGATCCAACTTGAATTCACGCCCGAGATTTTGAAAGAGTTGTACTATCATCGCTACCGGCATCTGGCTCCGCTCGTCCAACGCCGCATGGACGCGCTGTGGTTGAAAGCGCATGGGTTGCCCCATGCGCAAATTGCGGA
>VGNF01000352.1 GCA_016866195.1 Chloroflexota bacterium
CCCCCAATCCTGTGGTGGTTTCTTCTGCTCTACCTTGCCCCTCTTTCCCTGTTGCTGCCAGCATCCTATATCGCCTACCGGCTCGAAGGCAACCCCTCCACCTGGGCGGCATTCAAGGAACGATTTAACCTCAAGCCACTCAAAGGGATGGATTGGGCCTGGGTGATTGGACTGGTCGTTTTCGGATTAGCCACTTCAGCCTTAAGTTTCACCTCGCGCCGGCTCGCGACTTTATCATGGTATTCGCCGCCGGAATATATTCCACCCGTTGTAGACCCGCGCATCACAACACTCCCCGCCGAAATCATGGGCGTATCCCTGCAGGGAAATTGGCTGGTTCTGTTCATCTACGCGCTGGCGTTGGTGGTCAACATCCTGGGCGAAGAACTTTACATGCGCGGCTACATCCTGCCCCGGCAAACCCTCACACACGGACACAGGGCATGGCTGGTTCATGGCATCTTATGGACGTTGTTTCATTTCTTCCAGCGATGGACGTACCTTCAAATCCTGCCAATCACGCTCTCACTAAGTTACGTCGCCTACCGGACGAAAAACACCTCCATCGCCATTGCCTCGCATTACATCGGCAATGGCATTATTGGAATGATTCCAATCCTGATCATGGTTGCCGGATTGGGATAGCACCACCAAGGAGTAAGAAAATGAACACAAATACCTTTTGGAAACTCATCTTCCTGCAATTGATTTTCCAATTCTCCTGCAATTCGCCGGCTTCACAAGTTCCGCCCGCATCGGGCGAGGGCAAAGTCCCAACTCTCACACCAAACCAAGCAGAGACCGCCACCCTTCAATCCTTGGAACAAGTGGATGAATACCCCCTCTACATGATGCGTTACTTCGGAACTTTCCCGGGGCAAATCCGCACCTACGAAGTCCCCGATCTTACCAAATCCACGATCATCTCTGAACCAGAAAGTTGTCCTCTCGCGTGGGGGTGCTCCCTCTTCGCCGCGCTGGCGGATGAGCAAAACCGCTTCCTCGGCCGCAACTTCGACTGGCGCTTCAGCCCGGCCCTGCTTTTGTTCACCGACCCAGTAGACGGCTATGCCTCCGTTTCCATGGTGGATATCGAATATCTCGGCTTTGAAGGTGATCATGGTCGAAATCTGACCGACCTGTCTCTTGATGAACGCCGCCCATTATTGGATGCTCCCTCCCTGCCCTTCGATGGCATGAATGAGAAGGGGCTTGCAGTTGGCATGGCGGCCGTCCCGGCGGAAGAGATGCCGTTCGATCCTCAGAAAAGGACGCTCGGTCAATTGGAGGTCATTCGTGAAATCCTCGACCATGCAGAGACGGTGGACCAGGCGATCGAGATTCTCAGCCGCTTCAACATTGACATGGGCAGTGTTCCCATTCATTACGTGATCGCCAGCGCCTCAGGGGAATCCGCTGTAGTGGAGTTTTTTCGAGGGCAGATGGTTGTCTTCCGCAACGATTCACCCTGGCAGGTGGCTACGAATTTTTTGATTGCAGATTCCGAGGAAGAGGCGCAAGGACTCTGCTGGAGATACGATCTGATCGAGCAGCATCTTAACGAACTGAATGGTCGGGTTACATCGAAAGAGGCGTTTCGCCTGCTCGAGGATGTATCCCAGGATATTACACAATGGTCAATCCTCTACCATATGTCCAGCGGCGACCTGGACGTCGTCATGGGACGCAACTATTCAGGAACGGTCCACTCATTTCATTTGGATCAATCAATCCGATAAATTACACAAGGAGACCCATATGGATCACGTTGTATATCTTGACTCCCAGGCAAAGGAACTCGAAAACCTGCTTTCAGGAAACAAGACGATGATTATTCGCGGTGCAACCGGACGCAAACTTCCCCATGGGCGCGTGGACAAGGGAGACATGCTGTATTTCATCAACAACAATGCCGAAGGAATGGTGCGCGCGCAGGCAAAAGTAAAAAGCGCATTTCACTCCGAGAAAATGACTCAAGATGAGTCTCACGCGCTGGTGAAAAAGAATCAGCCTAAACTGAGTCTGACCGAAAAACAATTCAAGCGCTGGGCAGGCAAGCGATACATCGTTTTGATCGAAATTACCGAAGTGAAAGAAATCCAACCCATCGCCATTGATAAAAGCAACTACGGCAACATGGACGACTGGCTTCTGGTGGAAAATATCAAGTCAGTGGCCATGAGGTGATTGTCAATCCAAGGATGACAGTCGACTTTACGGATATACACATGTCCGAAAATGGGCTGATCAAAGCATGTCTCGCTCTTCCAAAGCTGTTCCGATCTACGCTTAATCGGCTTGTGGGTTCGCCGGTGCTGGTTTTTGTTTTTATCTTCATCCTGGCATTTGGGATTCGGGCGTATTCCTGGAAGAGAATCCCCCCTTTGCTCCCGTCTACCGAACGGGAAATGGGAGCAATTGCCCAGTCGCTGGCTGAGACCGGGCAATTTGCAAATCCCTACGTAATCGAGACGGGTCCCACTGCGCACCTGCCGCCGATTCCTCCGGCGATCCTGGCGCTGGTCTTGTCCGTGTTGGGAAGGACATGGCAGGCAGGGTACGTATTCTGGGGCTTTATCGCAATAACCAACGCGGCAGCGTACGCGCTGATTCCGTGGATTGCCGGAAAGTTTGAAATGGGCAGAACCGCAGGTCTTATCGGAGGGGTGGCCGGCGCGCTGATCATGGAGTTGGAAGCGTCCACCCCC
>VGNF01000353.1 GCA_016866195.1 Chloroflexota bacterium
AAAAAGCGCTTGATCCGATCCTCGACCGGTATAACTATATCCTGATCGACTGCCCGCCATCTTTGAGCATTATTACGATCAACGGCCTGATCGCAGCCCAAGATGGTGTGCTCATCCCCGTGCAATGCGAATACCTGGCTCTAGAAGGCATCGGCCAATTGACCAACACGTTAAAGAGGGCACAGGCATCGCTTTATCCGGATCTCAAAGTACGGGGGGTGATCATGACTATGTATGACGGGCGCACACGGCTGGCTGCGGATGTGGTCAGTGAAGTACAAAAGTTCTTCCCAGCCCAGGTCTTCCAGACCATCATCCCGCGCAGCATCCGCCTGGCAGAAGCACCTTCCTACGGCTTGCCGATCGCGATCTACTCGCCAACCTCGACAGCGGCCAAAGCTTACGATGAGCTGGCGCGGGAGATACTGGAACAGGATGGCGTAAGGATTCCAGAAATCAAAGTGAAGGTGGATTGATATGGCACGCAGAGGATTAGGCAAAGGTCTGGAAGCCCTCATTCCGGGAGATACTACCCAGGAACCCTCTGGCGGCACGAACCAGATCCCCATCGACCAGATCCGCCCCAATCCTTCGCAGCCGCGCATGGAAATGAGCGATGAAGGGTTGCAGGATCTGGCAGCCTCCATCCGGGAGCATGGCATCATCCAACCGTTGATCCTCACCCGAGACAACGGAGAAAACCATTTCACATTGATCGCCGGGGAGCGGCGGCTGCGCGCCGCAAAGATCGCCGGCCTGGAATCGGTGCCGGCCATCATCCGCGAAGCGAGCGAACAGGAACGTCTCGAACTGGCTTTAATCGAGAACATCCAGCGTGAGAATCTGACCCCGTTGGAATCCGCTGAAGCCTACCAACGGTTGAATGATGAATTTGGGTTGCACCAGGAGCAGATCGCAGAGCGGGTGGGCAAGAGCCGTGTGGCAGTGACGAATACCATACGCCTGCTTAAACTGCCCGATGAAGCCAAAAAAGCCTTGAATGAAGGCAAAATCAGTGAAGGTCATGCGCGGGCTCTGTTAGGATTGAGCACTGCCCAAGCTCAGTCTGCTGCTTTACAAACGATTGTGAAAAACGAACTTAATGTCCGCCAAGCGGAAGAACTGGTGCGGAAATTATCCGGCATCAAACCCCAAACAGACAACCCCAAAGCGACTAAATCACCTGAGGTCCGATCGGTGGAAGAAAAACTTCGTTCACATTTGGGCACGAAAGTCTCTTTATATCCAACCGGAAAAGGCGGGACGATCACCATCCATTATTATTCTGAAGAAGAGCTGGAATCGCTCATCAAACAACTTTTCGGAGAGTAAGCATGAAACCCCTTGTCATCAAGAATGCACAATTATATACATTTAACCCGCATCAACCGGCCGCTGATGCAATGGTAATCGTCAATGGAGTGATCCAATCCATCGGCAAATTCGACCAATTAGATCCATCGTTTATTGACAAAGCAGCGATAGAAGATCTGGGAGGTGCTTTTATCTTGCCTGGATTCACTGATGCGCACATTCATCTTCTCGAATACGGTCTGAGCCTGCAAAGAGTGGAATGTGAAACCGTGACACGAGAAGATTGCATTGAGCGTGTCCGACAGCGGGTTGTCCAGGCAAAGCCCGGCGAATGGGTGCTCGGGCACGGGTGGAACCACAACATTTGGCATGAGGGAAAAGGCGATAAGACACTCCTGGATAATTTTTCAACGGAAAACCCGATCTATCTGACACATAAATCACTTCACAGCGGTTGGGCGAACTCTGCCGCTCTTCATGCTGCCGGCATTGATAGAAATGCAATCGATCCCAAGGGCGGATTGATCGAAAGAGACGAGAACGGCGAACCGACAGGGATTGTATATGAAGGCGCCATGCGCCTGGTCGAATCAGCTATTCCCACACCCAACGTAGATCAGCGCAAAGCAGCGCTTGTAAACGCCCAGCAGAAATTAATTTCTCAGGGTATTACCGCCGTGCACGATTTCGATGTTTGGGAATGCTACCAGACTCTCCAGGAGATGGAGCAGGAGGGGAGACTGAAAATCTCGGTGACAAAATCCATCCCTTTTCCCATGCTGGACAAAGCGATCGAGATGAATTTGCGCAGCGGCACAGGAAGCAACCGGTTGCGTATTGGCTGGCTCAAACTCTTTTCGGACGGCGCGTTGGGACCACAGACGGCAGCCATGCTGGAGCCGTATATCGGATCAGATTCCAAGGGGATGCTCTTTCTGACCAGCGCTGAGCTAGCGGAAATCGGGCGTAAAGCGATGAGCGCAGGCATTAGCCTGGCTGTTCATGCGATCGGCGACCGCGCCAATCGGGAAATCCTCGACGGATTTGCTCAATTGAAAGATGAGTGTTATTTTGAAGGGGTCGCCCTGAGACCACGAATTGAACATGTACAGATCATTACACCCGAGGATGTCCAACGACTGGCAGCATTGGGCGTCTGGGCGTCCATGCAGCCCATACATGCAGTATCGGATCGTGACATGGCTGACAAGTATTGGGGTGAACGCTGCCGGCATGCGTATGCCTGGAAATCCGTTCTTGATGCCGGGGGCAAGCTGATCTTTGGATCTGACGCGCCGGTGGAATCTCCCAACCCAATGTGGGGTTTAGCAGCTGCAGCTGCACGGACATCAATGGGGAATCTTGAAAA
>VGNF01000354.1 GCA_016866195.1 Chloroflexota bacterium
GGGGACCACACCCTTTGGTCAACGTATGCGCCCGTGGAGGCGTATGGCAATCGTCGCAGCCCCATCCCGGTGCCGGCTTCCTCGGGAATTCCCAAGTCAATGCGCGAGTTCATCATCACGCTTCCGTTCAATGATTTCGAAGGATTCGAGCGCACGATGCGCTCCTACGGCGAGCAGATCGCGGCCGTCATCTCGGAACCGTGCCAGGGTAATTGCGCCGCGATCAACCCGCAGGACGGATTTCTCGAACTCATCCGCAGAAAGACCGAGGATTACGGGTGTGTATTTATTCTGGATGAAGTAAAAACGGGATTTCGAATTGCCAACGGAGGCGCACAGGAGTACTACCGCATCAAACCGGACCTCGCTACCTACGCCAAGGCTTTGGGCAATGGTTACCCTGTGGCAGCCTTCGGCGGAAAACGAGACATTATGTCCATTGTGGGGCAGGGTGTGGCCCAGGGCGGGACGTACACCAACAACAAGCCTGGTGTTGCGGGCGCATATGCGACGCTGAGCCTCTTGAAGTCCGGGCCAATTCTGAAGTCCATCGAACGCCTCGGCCGTAAACTTATGGAGGGTCTGAAGGATATCTTCGAAGATAATGACATCCCGGTTGTGATGACCGGCTACCCGGCCATGTTCTCGTTCTCCATTGGCGTGGACTCGGTCACCTGCCAGCGCGACTGGGCGAGGAGCGATCACGATCTGTATTTGACACTTGTCGAAAAAGCCATCGAGCACGGCGTGATGCCCGACCACGATGCGAGGGAGCCATGGTTCCTGTGCTACGCGCACAGCGAATCGGATATTGACAAGACCCTTAATGTTTATGCCGAGATCGTGAAAGAGGCAAAGAAGTAGAGCTGGCGGCTGATTAATCACTTGCTCACTGAGTGGCTAATCGACGAGCGGAGGAATCATGGCGACCAAACTGACGTCAAAAGAGATCGTAGACCTGAACAAGGAATATACGTTTTTCTCCTGGTCCGCTCAGGGATCGTTGAATCCGATTCCCGTTGATAGGGCGGAAGGGTCTTACTTTTGGGATGTGGATGGCAAACGCTACCTGGATTTTGCATCGCAACTCGTGAATACCAACGTGGGGCATCAGCATCCGAAGGTGGTTAAGGCCATCCAGGACCAGGCCGCCAAATTGACCTTTGCCAGTCCTAGCGCCGCCACCGAGCCGCGCGGTTTGCTGGGCAAGAAGCTGGCTGAAATTACACCAGGCGACCTCAAGAAGACATTCTTCACTTTGGGAGGCGCGGAAGCGAATGAAAATGCGATCAAAATCGCCCGTTTCTATACCGGGCGATACAAGGTCCTGGCGCGTTATCGGTCCTATCATGGTGCGACGCACGGTGCGATGGCTTTAACCGGCGATTACCGCCGCCTGCCTGTGGAACCTGCCTTGCCGGGCGTGGTACATTTCCTCGATCCCTATTGCTATCGTTGTCCATTCGGCTGGACGCGGGAGACCTGTCACCGCGAATGTATATCCCATGTCGAGGAGGTCATCCAGCATGAGGGTCCGGATCAGATCGCGGCCATCTTCCTAGAAGGAGTGACGGGGACCAACGGTCTGATCATCCCGCCTGACGAATACTGGCCGCGCATGCGCGAGATTTGTGACAAATACGATATCCTTCTGGTATCGGATGAAGTCATGTCTGGCTGGGGCCGCACTGGTGAATGGTTTGCCGTGGATCATTGGAATGTGGTCCCGGACATCATCACCACCGCGAAGGGACTCACGTCCGGTTACATACCGCTGGGAGCGGCGATCGTCCGCCAAAAGATCGCCAAATATTTCGACGATAAAGTCCTCTATGCAGGGCTCACCTATAACGGTCACGCGCTGGCTTGTGCGGCGGCCCTGGCCACCATCGAAGCCTACGAAGAAGAGAAAATTTTCGAGAACGCCAAAAAAGTGGGAAAGTACCTCGGCCAGCGGCTCGAAGAATTCAAGCAGAAACATCCTTCCGTGGGCGATGTGCGTTACATCGGCTTGTTCAGCGCGCTCGAACTGGTGAAGAACCGAAAGACAAAAGAAACCCTCGATCCGACTGCGCTCAGGAATTTCCTCATCCAAAACGGTGTGTACGTATTCGGCTTCAAGAATATTCTCTTCGTCGTCCCGCCGCTGGTCATTACACAGGACCAGCTCGAGGAAGGCCTGATCTTGATCGATGAAGGTCTGGCGGAGCTGATGGATAAGCAGGTGAATTAGCATGTCATTGCAAGCCGTTTGGCGACGAAACAAACCAATCATGCTCTGGCGATTGCTGTGTCATTTCGCACCTCGCAGCGACATATACATGGAGACATCATGGAAATTCTGAACTATATCAATGGTGAGTGGCTTAAGCCAACTGCAATGGAATATGTCGATGTGATCAACCCGGCAACGGGAAAGGTGATTGCAAAGACCCCGTTGTGCGGCAAGGGTGAGGTGGATGCGGCTGCACAGGCTGCGCGCCAGGTTTTTCCTGCATGGCGCAGGACGCCCGTGCAGGACCGCGTTCAATTCCTATTCAAGCTGCGGGATCTTCTGAAATCCAACCAGGACGAGATCTCGAAGCTCATCACCAATGAGTGCGGAAAGACCTTCGAAGAATCCCGCGCGGAAATGGTGCGCGCCATCGAGAACGTGGAAGTGGCCCC
>VGNF01000355.1 GCA_016866195.1 Chloroflexota bacterium
GCGGCCGAATTGGGTGATCGTCGGGCCGCGACTGATGGCCACCACCTGCGCCGGCGCGCCGAAGGAAGCCAATGTATCCTCGATCAATCGCGCCCGCTGTTGCACAAAATCCTCGTTGATGGCGGGCGCGTTGCCCTCGTCGAGGACGTCGCGCAGATCCGGCAGGGACCATTGGATCAGCGCGTGGGGCGCGGCTGTCTGTAGGTTGGGGTTCACCGGTACGACCTTTGGCTGTGCGATCGAGGCGGAGTCGAGCGGGGTAAGCCCATCCGCGGAAACTGCGGCCGACTCCGGGCGCTTGTCCGATCCGGTCAGCGGTCCAGTCTGAGGCCCGACTGGCTGGTTCATCCACATCCGAATCCGCGCAAAAACCGGCGACAGCCAGCGGAACAAATCCGCGACGGCTATGTCCAGGGTAACCGCCAAACCGATGACCAGCCCGGCAACCATGGAAATGACAAATCCCACGCCCCCCACACCATTCCACAGCAAACGCAGGAACAATCCGCCCAGCGCTCCTCCACCCACCCCATCGAGCGCAACCGCCTCGGCTGTTTCTGCCGTGGACACCAGGCTGTGCATCAGCGTCAACAGCCACAAAAACAGGATCGTGCTCCCCACCGCGCGTTCAAGGGTGAGCCGGGGAAGTCGCTCGATCTTACGCAGGATCAGCCATACTCCAAAGACGAACAGACCGAACGACAGGGCGTAAATACCCCATCCGAATATGCGTAAAAGAAAAAAAATCGCGCTGCCGATCCACACCGAACGTTCCGTGAACACCAATCCCAGCAGAAGCAACAGACCTAGCAGGGCGATCAGGATGCCGACCACATCCAATTTTCGTTCAGGGGATAATCTCTCCCACCACGAAGGCTCCTGCACGAATGCAGGAACATGCGCCGACACTTCCCGCCTTCGGGCAATCCCCGTATAGCCGCGTACATTCGTTCCCTTCTTCGGCGGGATGGTCTTTGCGGCAGGCTTGTTTTTTTTTCTGGGCGGCAGGGTGGGTTTCAGGATGGGCATTCGGCGATTGTCATAGGAAGCAATCCGCCTGTGGGGCGGGGATTGCATCTTGCTTGTGACTTGCAATATGAACGAAAAGGATTATAGCACAAATGGTCTGTTTTCTTTGAGGTACAATTGCAGGCGTGCGAGCAACCGATCCGGCTGTACTTCCTCGATTGTCTTGATATCCATCCGGTGCAACATCCCGAAGCGCGCACGGCCGTTTGCGGACCATGCGCATTCGTTCACGCCGGCAGCATTCTCCTGAGTGAAGTGCACCGCCTGTCATCGTCTCCTCAAGGACGCCAGTTTGTTCGAAATACTTTTTCTTGGCACCTCGGCATCCGCGCCTTCTGCAAAGCGCGGGCTTTCCGGGCAGATCGTCTCTCATAACGAATACCGCTTCCTGATCGATTGCGGCGAGGGCACCCAAAGACAGATCCTGCAATCGGGTTCGGGTTTTAAACGGTTAACGCGGGTGCTGTTGACACACGGGCATCTCGATCACATCCTCGGTCTCGGCGGGCTGCTCTCCACCTTCCTGCGCTGGGAGGCGATCGACGAACTCGAGATCTTCGGCGGCCGCTCCACCCTGGATCGCGTGCACGCACTGCTGTACGACGTGGTGCTGCGCGGAAACCAGCCTCCCATGCCGCTGAAAATGCACGAGATCAAGGCCGGCACATTCTTCGAAGCAGGCGACTTCACGATCAGCGCGTTCCCGGTCACTCACCGAGGGCCGGATTGCCTGGGCTTCGCCTTCGAGGAAAAAGCGCGCCGGCCCTTCCTGTCCGAAAAGGCAGACGCGCATGGGGGGCCTTTCGGTCCGGAACGCAGCGAGCTGGTCGCCGGCAGGACGATCACCCTGGCAAATGGAAACCGCATCCACCCGGATGATGTCTTGGGACCCTGGGAAAAGGGCAGCAAGCTGGTCGTGGTTGGGGATGCCGGCAGGACCGACGACCTTGTCGATGTGTGCATAGGGGCGGATGGGCTGGTCATCGAGTCGACCTACCTGAATGAGGAGGCGGACATGGCAAGAGAGTTCTCACACCTCACCGCCCGCATGGGAGCGGAGCTCGCCAGGCAGGCCGGGGTCGGCCGGCTCATCCTCACCCACATTTCCCGACGCTACCGCGAGAAGGATGTTTTAGCCGAAGCCCAGGCCGTGTTCCCAAACACGGCGGTGGCTCGCGACTTTGACTCGTATCAGATCAAACGGGACAATCCACATGACAGGTAATCCGACCATCGGGGTGTTGACCTCCGGCGGGGATGCGCCCGGCATGAACGCCGCCATCCGCGCCGTGGTACGCACGGCTTTCACGCACAGCATGAACGTCGTCGGAGTGATGAACGGATTCGATGGACTGATCAACGGAGAGTATCGTCCCCTGGGCGCGCGGGATGTCGGTGGAATCCTGCAGCGCGGTGGGACGATCCTGCTCACCAGCCGCAGCCCCCGATTCATGGAGCCGGCCGGCCAGCGGGATGCCATCCGCAAGATGAACGAGGCCGGCATGGAGTCGCTGGTGGTGATCGGCGGCGAAGGTTCGATGAACGGAGCGCACGTCCTTTCCAAACAGGGGGTCAGGGTCGTTGGCATTCCCGGCAGCATCGACAACGACATCTGGGGC
>VGNF01000356.1 GCA_016866195.1 Chloroflexota bacterium
GGGGACACGACCTTCCACTGCGGAATTCACGCAATCCTCCAGAGTACCAAAGGCGATCTTTTTACCAAGCAGGCCGGGGGAATAATACGCAAACTTTGCTGAATTTGTCATGAGATATTCAATGTTCTTCGGAAGCATGGGAGAGGTCAGGATGCATGTGTCCACGGTCATTTTCGCCCCGAACTGGAGAATCGGCTCAAGGGCGCCTGTCTGTTCAGCGATGTGGGCCATCGCCCTGCTGGAAGTGATCAGGAAATTGACGTTCTTATGGATTCGTTTTCCCCTCACCATGGGTGCAAGTCTTTGAAACTCACGCAAAGAGAAATGCGGACTGCCCAGCACAACCATGTCCAGTCGATCAGAGTCGGTGTGGGTTAATTCATTGCGTGCGTGGCGAAGCTGGTCCATCCCGACTTCTACCATCCGGCTCGGTGATTTTCCCTGAAAGGCATCATGCAAAGAATGCGCCTCAGGAGTTATCCCAATCATATGGAACAAAGCAACCGATCCAGACGAGGCGGAGGCGGCGCCCAGGGCTTTCAGCTGGTCCTCGTTTGGATGTACGCGAACGCCTTCGATGACGGGGATCATGCCTTTCGATTCCTTCCCGATGAATTGACCGAGGACAGGATAAAACTCATCGGCCCCTTGCAGTTTCTCCGGGATATCCATTAACCGGAAAAGGATTTCGCCTGCGCGATTTTCAGTCAGATGGAGTCCTATGGCTGGTACCCGTCCAGTGATGGCACAACAAATGTCAAGCAAGTCTGGATATCGGTCTGTCCGCGCGCCAATAACCGAATTGGCAAACACGATGGCGTTCGATTCCCCCCAGGCGATTTGTTGTCCAAAAACCGGCTTGTACTCCGTTTGATACGGTGCACAGGTCCAGGTGGGAATGGTCCCCATGCTTTGGTAGGCAAGCATCTGCCGATGGGCCTTTTCCGCCCAGTCCTGGGGTACTGCCCACTCCTTCCAATGGAATTCATCCAACCCGCTAACATTCAGCGTCGTAGGGACTGCCACCCTGGCGCCTAGATTGGCTAATTTTTCAGCAAACTCCAGGCCGGCCTCACCGATATACACCGTGCTGTCGATATGGGCTCCGCTGATTTCCAGCAGCGATTGTGCTTCGGACACCTCAGCCATCCGCACGAGAATCGACATGGCCATCCTTGCCGCCGGTCCGCAACCTCCCTCAAGCATGCGCTTTTCCTGTGAAGTAAGTGATAGTGTCAAAGGTTCACCGATAAATCTTCGAAGATGGAATCTTCGGTCAGGGATTTTTCAACTTTAAGCTTTGACCCAGGCACTGCGAATGTGCCTGACTTGCCCCTCATAATGATATTCCAATTTCACCTGCTTCGAGTGTAGAAAGGCTTCCCTCAGGATCGAGGTCAATGCGCTTTCGGAGAAACGCGCCTCCGTCTGTGAAGCAGATACGAGGAATGGGTCTGGATCGGATTTCAGCCAGAGGAAGAATTGCCCCTGTTCGCTTGCCGGGATCCCGGGTTTAACTTCTGTGCTCCATCCTCGGAACTGGATTTGTTCAATTTGCGCGTATGATTCCGTTTGGCGAACGACGGGCAGGGTTTCGTACAAGGGTTGAGATCCCCAATGGATCGTATGAACTGCTCCGACAATTCTGGAGCGATAGATATCCGGCAAATTTTCCGGCGGCAGGTAGGATCCATGCGAACGGCTGTCGTGCTCATAATAATCGTACACTCCCCAGGGGTCGATGAAATACCAAAGTGCGGGGATGACTACACCGGATATTCTTGTGGAAGGTCCTTGTACTGCTACACCGAAATGCAAATGGATGATTGAAACATCGATCACCTGCCCGAGGTATTGACCGCGTCGAACAGGCACACCGATCGTCAATTCGCGCGGTACGGTCGTGATATCCAGGTGATGATATAGCGTTCGATAATCCTTGCCGGACGGAGAGGTGTGCGAAAGAACGAGCGTTCCGCCGTGCCGCCCATTTTCACTGTCTCTTGCTAAAATACGTCCCGGCGCCGCCGCACAGACATCAAACGTCGCCCTCGGTCTTTTGTTGAAATCCGTCCCCCCGTGAAACGCGGTGGCATCATTTTCCTTGCGAAAGAATCCCCCGCCGGCAGGTCCGAGTTTCACCTCTTCATCGTAAAAGGGAAGCGATAAATCCAGTCGATCTCCAAGAAGCGGATCGTTGAGAAACCGATTTAAATTCTGGCCGATCGGCAATCCCTCCGGCCGGTGGACGTTCCCCCCTTGAGGAGAGTAGGCAAACGGCTGAATTTTTACAATCCCTTCACCGAAATCATAATCCTGCGGTGGAACCAGATCTGCCCAGGCCGGCAGGGTGGCGGTTGGATCATCCCCGATCGCACGAGCCAGCAAGTTCAAGTTGAAATGAAAGGTTAAACCAGCGAAGTTAACGGCTGGTCTCCAAAAAAGTGCGGGTGACCCGTCTGGCGGAAGGTGGACAAAATACTTGGCCATGAATTGTGTCAACCTGATTATAGCCCTGTTGTTGACTGCAAAGCCAGTCCGATCGGGCTTCCGAATCCAAATAGGATGTGGAAGGCTTTAATCAACGTATAATAGGAATAATCCAGGATACATCAAATTCCGTCTGGAGCCAATCAAAGGGC
>VGNF01000357.1 GCA_016866195.1 Chloroflexota bacterium
TTTTAGCTGATTCATCGGTTAGCCCTCTTTTCTTTTCCGGGCCGCCCGGTTAGCGTTTCTATCGATTCGCGCCTGCTGGAATTACCCACCCCACGGCACACTTTTTTTCAGCAACTTGTAGCAATGTGCGTCGCTCTTGTGCTATCTTATATGATGTAGAGAAGCATAGAGAAGACAGACGATTTTTTTATCTCCTTACCGGGATGCCCCGCCCTGTGGGCGGGGAGCGTCACATAGGTTGTTGCCCGAGTAATAACGTGTACAATATGGGAAACGTAATTATTTTTTTATGACCTTGAAGAAACATTCCACTAAAATCTTCACTATTTCCTGTTTTGCGCTTGCCATTTTCAAGCTGTGGCTCGTCAATTCCGAAGAAATCATAGCGTTAAATGCTCCCCATGACGATCTCTGGCATATCAGGACAGCCGCTGCCGGCTTCTGGTTTCTGGGAGAATATACCCACATGACGTTGGCTCAGTTGCCCGTTTACGCCCTGTGGATTAAACTTGTCCACTTTACGGGCATTCCGCTTCGGATCGCTTCTGAAATCCTATTTATTCTAAGCGCCTTCTATTTTGCGGTTGTGTTGACCAGGGTCAGTATCCCCAGACCGGTTTGCTTCTTGGCTTTTGCCGCCATTGTATTGCATCCTCTAACCTATCAGTTTTTCAATCGCAGCTTAGCCGAAAGTCTCTATATTTCGGTCCTTCTGCTTGCCTTGTCCAGCTTGACGATGCTTTGGTCAAGACGCGGACAACCGCAGGTCAGCCTTTTTACATGGTTATCGGGTATATATCTTGGCGTGCTGTGGAACACACGGAAAGAGAGCCTTTTGATTGTACTCATACTCCTGATACATTTTTTCCTTCTTATGGTGATGATGCGCGTTGAAAAAAGGAATCGATCCCATATGTTTAAGACGGTGAACGTCCAGCTGCTCATCCCAATTGCCATCATCGCATCGATGACATTATCTATCCATTTTACAAATTACCTGAGATACGGATTGTTTGTGTCTACGGAAATGAGTTCATCGGGATTCCTTGCAGCCAATAAGGCCTTGCTCCGTATCGAACCCCCCGAATCCAAACGTTATATCCCGGTGACAAAAGAAACGAGGAGGCTGGCTTACCATGTAAGCCCGGCGTTTAAAGAGCTGGAGAGGTCTTTTGAAAGGGCCGACCACGATTTGGTTCGTTTGACGCATCTATTTCTAGGCATAGAAAATGAGATTGGCGCCGGCTGGTTTTATTGGGCGCTCCGCGATGCGGCTTCTTATGCGGGCCATTATATGTCGGCGCCCGAAGCAGACTCCTATTATCAAAGGATCGCCGATGAGATCAACCGGGCGATCAACGATGGGAGGCTTCCCGGACGATTTGTCTTCTCCAGTTACCTGGACCCGAACACCTCCAATTATCTTCCTTATCTCCACGAATCGCTTCTAAAAATATGCCGTGTTTTTGCATCAACGGTTATCGTGAGAACAGAAAAGGACAACCCGCACGCCCCTTTGGATATTCGTCATGATTTCAATTCCGTCGCCAATCGGCGCACCGCCTTGACCGAAGGCAACCCGATTTTCATCAATGGATGGATTTTTCACAAATCGGAACGGATTCGCGAAATGGCGCTTGTGGACGAACAGGAGAATATTTTGAATATATTTTCAAATTTCACGCCGCGCCCGGATGTCGTATCGGAATACCAAAGCGCAGTCCCCGCTAAGATTCCCATCGACACGGGTTTCTCTCTCCGCATCCCACAAGTTCCCTTTATAGATAATGCCGTGCTTATAGTCATTACCGAAAAGGGCACGAGAGTCAGGTTGCCATACAGGGATTTTATAAGCGCCGGTCCGTCAAAGGACCTTCTATTGTCCATAGACTCAATTGCACGGCAGGCCAATCCGGGCAATGTTGCTGTCCAGAGCTTCATCGGTGGTTGGTACCCTCGAATCACAGTGATCCTGTCGCTATTGTGTGTGTTGGCGATTGCAATGATCATCTTCAATAAATTCTTCAGGCTTGACGTCAATCTGTACATTATAGCGCTTCTTTCATCGGTCATCATCACCCGTGTAGCCTTATTTACCTTGTTGGATGCCTCATCCTGGAAGGTTGAACCCAGGTATATAGTCCCTGTAGTCCCTCTATACACCTGTCTGTTATTGCTCATACTGAATCAATCTGTTCGTGCCGTCACTTTGAGGCGTCGCAGCAGAATAACGGCCGGGCTTGAAAAGCCTCCGGTTGATGGTGGATGACCCTTTATTGAGCTTTTCAGCCGGGAGAGGCTATGATGCAACACTACAAGTACGTTATTCTCGGTGCGGGACCATCCGGTCTCAGCTTCGCGCATACCTTAAAGAGCCTTGGAGAAGATTCTTTTCTGGTCATCGAAAAAGAATCGGTTGCCGGAGGGCTCTGCCGCAGCGAGACCGTCG
The DNA here is from genome assembly GCA_016866195.1 of Chloroflexota bacterium. Classification (GTDB taxonomy): domain Bacteria; phylum Chloroflexota; class Anaerolineae; order Anaerolineales; family Villigracilaceae; genus VGNF01. The sequence goes on from VGNF01000357.1 coordinate 2,450, forward strand.
ACGGCGCCCCCCTCGATATCGGGGGGGGGCACTTCCTCGATGTGAAGCGGCAAGAGGCGCTGAATCTGCTGTTTCGGTTCCTGCCTCGATCGGAATGGCGGGGATATTGCCGTA
>VGNF01000358.1 GCA_016866195.1 Chloroflexota bacterium
GTGGACCTCGACCTCGGCAGCCTGGCCGGTAAGACCGTTAAATTCATCCTTTATGTCAGCGCCAATGGCGCCCAGAATAACGATAATGCCATCTGGCTTAATCCCCATATTATCCGGCAGGGATCACCTCCCACGCCCACCGCCACCGGCACAACCACACAAACCTCCACTTCGACAGCCACGCAAACACCCTCTTCAACTTCCACGGCGACGGTTACACAGACTCCGACGGCCACTCCTACAAGCACGCCCACTCCTTAGAATCTGGAAAACTTTACCGGCAGCGAACCCCTTTTGTCTTCTCTGCAAACTCCGCGTCCTTTGCAGTTGAATGAAAATTGCGCATCCTCTTAACCATCCCCACCTCTTCACTTTGTCCTGATACCGGGTAGGTTATAATATTCTTGAGTATTTTGGAGGTTCTCGAACATGAATTACCGCAAGTCATTCTGGATGCTGTCCGCTCTTGCATCCGCGTTCGTCATATCCGCCTGCAATTTGGGAGCCACACCCTTGCCTGCGGTGGATCCTGCGGCTATTCAAACCCAGGCTTTTAACGATGTATTGACACAGGTGGCCTCACAACAAACTCAAACTGCGCTGGCTGCGCCTCCCACGGCGCTTCCGACGAACACAGCTTTGCCAGCGGCCACGCTTGGGGGATTCCCCACTTTTGCGCCGGTCGGAGGGATCGGGACCATCACTCCCTTCGCCTTCAATACCGCCCAGCCGGGATTCACGCCGATAACAACCCCGCTCCCAACGCTGGGCGTTGTGGCTACGATCACTACCAAGAACGGTTGCAACGACGGCACCTACCTCGGTGAAACCAAGCCGTTTGACAGGGATGTAGTCAAGGGTGGAACGGATTTCTCAAAAGCATGGACGATTCTCAACACCGGAACCTGCGCCTGGGACGAAGGCTACCGCTTCGAATACCTTGCCGATAGTTCCGATGCCGAGCTCAAGGGATACACCATTGTGCTTCCCAAGAACAAGCCTTCGGACTATACCAAACCGGGTTATTCCCAATCCTATGTGGTCCATTTGCATGCGCCCGGCACCCCCGGCGAGTACAAGGCCTATTGGAAATTGCGGGACGATGCCGGCAACTATTTTGGTCCATTGGTATCCGTCTGGATCGTGGTCGAGAAAAAATAACGGCATTCAACCAAGAATTCAGGAGGCTTTATGAAAACGCGCTCGCTCCTCATCGCTGCCATCGGGATCATGCTCCTGGGCGCCTGCGCACCCTCCGCTCCGATTCAGCCCACGCCGGATGTGAATGCGATTCGCACCTCCGCCGCGTACACCGTCGTAGCGGAATTCACCCTGACCGCCTCGGTGTTCACCCCCACCTCTTCGCTTCCCACTGAGACTCCCACTCTGGAACCGCCGACCTCCACTCCGACCGAGGAATTCACCACCGACCCAACCCTGGCGGCGCTGGGTACGCCCGCAGCCCTGTGCGACGACCTTTCCTTCAACCTGGCCACTGTGGATGTAACCATTCCAGACGGCACCCCCATGACGCCCGGCCAGGAATTTGTCAAAACCTGGAAGATCAGGAATGCCGGCAACTGCGCCTGGGGAGACGGCTATGAGTTGACCTACTCCTACGGAGAAAAGATGAACGGCCAACCCGCGCCCATCGGCCAGCTCGTCTCCTCCGGCCAGGAGGTCGAAGTCTCGGTCAACTTCACCGCCCCCACCAAGGTGGGCGAGTTTACCAGCGCATGGCAGATGACAAATCCCAGAGGTATTCCCTTCGGCAAGGCGATCTTCGTCAAGATCGTTGTGCAATAGAGATTGAACGACCTGAAACAGGCCATCAAGGACAAAGCGCGCCAGCTGGGATTTCTCCTGGCTGGCGTGACTTCTTCCACGCCTCCTGCGCATTTTAAAAAATTTGAGTCGTGGCTGGAGGCGGGCATGCATGGAAAGATGGAGTATCTTTCCAGCGAACGGAGGGGTCATCGCCGGGCGGATCCAAAACACATCCTGCCGGAGTGCAAATCGATCCTCGTTCTTGGAACACCCTATCCACCTCCTGCGGCCGGAGCTGGCACAAAGATCGCCTCCTACGCCCTGGGCAGGGATTACCACGATGTACTTCCAGAACGACTGAAATCCCTGGTGAGCTTCATTAAGGAAGAACTCGGTCATTCCTTTCCGCACATGCTGTATACCGATAGCGGCCCGCTCCTCGAACGGGAGCTTGGTCAACGCGCCGGTTTGGGATGGATCGGCAAAAACTCCTGTCTCATCCATCCGAACCGCGGCTCGACCTTCTTCCTCGCCGAGATCCTCCTGGGGATCGAACTCGAGGCGGATGAGCCCTTCCCCGCCGATCGCTGTGGCAGCTGTACGCGCTGCATGGATGCGTGTCCCACCCAGTGCATCCTGCCGGGTCGAATGCTCGACGCCCGCCGCTGCATCTCCTACCTCACCATTGAACTCAAGGAGGAAATCCCCCAAGACCTGCGCCCTCAGATCGGGGATTGGGTTTTTGGCTGCGACATCTGCCAGCAGGTCTGCCCCTGGAATCGATTCGCTCCCTCA
>VGNF01000359.1 GCA_016866195.1 Chloroflexota bacterium
CCCCAATACGTAGCCCACCGCCCCAGCGGTAATCGCCCGGACAATCAATTCATCGTCCGCAAAGGAAGTCAGCATCACAACCTTACTCGCCGGGAAGCGCGCTGACACTTGCCGCGCGGCTTCGATGCCTCCTTCACCGGGCAGGCGGATATCCATCAGCACCACATCCGGGTGAAGCCTTTCCACGGCGAAGATCGCCTCGGCGGTGGTGCCGGCTTCGCCCGCTACTTCCATATCGGATTGGTCGTTCAGTAGAGTCATCAGGCCCAACCGGACGAGGGCATGATCATCCACCAATAAGATCTTCGTTTTGTTCATAGCCTATTCGTTCCAGGGGATTTCAAGGGATACTGTTGTGCCCTTGTTATTGACGAACTCGACCGTTCCACCCAGGAGGCGGGCGCGGTCGCGCATGTTCCGCAAGCCATATCCATCCCGAATATTGGCGGGGATGCCGATGCCATCGTCTTTGATAGTGACATTCAATCGTTCGCCCAGATCGTTAGCGCTGATCCTCACATTCTGAGCGCGGGCGTGGCGGATCACATTGGCGAGCGCCTCGTTGACAATTGCCAGTACATGCCGGGAACGCATGGGGGAAATGTTTTTCGCTTCTTTCAATTCCAGGGCCAACACAAGGTTGACAAGAGAATGGTACTGGGGATCTTGCGCCAATTGCTCGAGCATTTTCGCGAGCGGATCCGCTTTCGCCTGAGACTGTTCATGCAATTCCGCCAGGTTGCGGCGCAGATCCATAATGCTGTCGTTCAACACCACAACCGCTTTTTGTAGCCTGCCGCTGATTTCCGTCTCCGGCCTAGCCAGCCGCGCCGCCGATTCCACCAGCAGCCCGACTGTGTACACCTTCTGGATAGCGCCGTCGTGCAGTTCACGCGACAGTTTTTCGCGCTCGGCGGCGATGATCTGCTTTTGCTCCAGCGCCGCAATCCGACGCCCAGTCTCTACTTCGAAGATCTCCAGCGCCCGGATGATGGCCACCGCGATCACCAAGCCGATGATGGAGCGAAAGACCCACGGCGGCGCGCCAATCGCCTGCGTGAATGTGCGCGTGTTCACCAAGTTTCCCGGAAAGAAACTCACCGACGGTGGTATCAGCCCGCCAAGCAGTGCATAGATGCCGAGCGAAAATCCCACCACCCGCAGGTTGCGCACGATATTCGGGACATCAAGTGGCTTGATGCGCTGTATGGTGTGCATCCGCAAGCCGTAGCCGGCCAGCAGACCCCCTGGAAATCCGATGAAATACCGCGCGAGGGCAATCGCCGTATGACGCCACAGGTGTTCATCAACCATTGCCGGGAGCAGCACAATAAAAGAAACGACCATCCAACCAACGAACAGACTACCGGCCAGCGCATGAAGCCAGCGGCCGTGTCCTTGAGGGCGCAGAACCGCAACGCCGAATTCGAACAGGCAGGCAAATGAAACCGCCAGTAGTGTGAGTTGTAAATAGTACAACACATTGACGATGCCATCGCTGAGATATTCTGCTTGGATCGGGATAAAGAGATCGCCCCACTCGTTGGGGGCGTGGGTGATGCCGAATGCCGCCAGCCAGCGCAGGCTTCGCGCCAGGTCAAGCCTCGATGAGCGGCGCACCTGGATGATGACGGCAAATCCCAATATAAAAAACACCAACCCATAAACAAACAGGATGATCTGGTGGTTGATCTCGAAGAATTCGGCTAGGGTTATCATACAAAATGGATTCTAACACGTAACCAGCATTGACCTGTAGCACAGACAATAAAGCCCCGCGGACTTTTCTCCGAGAGGCCAATCACAAATCTCCTGTCCCTTTCCTGCGAACGGAATTTTTATTCTGTCGATCCTCGAAGATTGAAATCAACAAGGATGGCATCCAACATATCCGCCGCCTGGCAGACAGCGAAACGGGCGTCGGTTTCGCTGGCTTCCCGCCAGTTGCCAGGATAGCGCGCTTCGACTGCCCACTCGGTGAGAATTGCCAAGTCGGGAAATTGCTTCTTGACCAACCAGCCCTCCGGGAGTAGGTCGCGCAGGGTATCCAGATCGTGGATGCGATGGAATTCGATTTGAAGGTAGATAAGAATGGCTTTGATGGACTTTTCGGCGCACTGCTGGGCCAGCCAGCAAACATGGCGATAAGCAATGGTCGCATCGCCAAGGATCACTTGCGCGGTATGCAAATCCTCGCGGGCATATTTCAGCCAGCGCTTCGCCTCCCTGGCTTGCTCAGTCTCGCTCATAAAGCACTTTTCCCTCTCTGAGCGCTGAATTTAATACCGTCCCCACAAGATTCCCGCGCCGCCGGATCTCATCCGGTGTGGCGACCAAGATATCCTTCGCCACCGGGAAACCGGACAGAGCGCGCCGGATTTCCACCGCCGCCTGCCTGCGGTCCACCCTGCCGGACAGGATGACCAGCAGGTCCACGTCACTCGCCGGGCGCGCCTCTCCGCGCGCCTGTGAACCAAAAAGAATGATCTTTTCCGGCTTGAAGCGGCGCACAATTTGCCCGGTCATATCGGCGAGGAGACTCTGGCTCATCATGACCCCCC
>VGNF01000360.1 GCA_016866195.1 Chloroflexota bacterium
GGGGCGTTGATTGCGCTGCTGACCTTTGCCGGATTGTTCTTTCTGCTTTCCGGGTGGGGCAGTGCCTCGAGGGTGGCAGGTGTGATCCCCTCCGGGTTCGATGCGGTGGGTCAATTGGGTGAACAGCTGGTATCCCCGCAGGCTTATGTCCTTCCATTTGAAGTTGCCTCAGTCCTGCTCGTTGCGGCCATGGTGGGTGCGGTGTACACCGCGTTCAACCGGAAATAGGAGGACATGATGATTCCACTTTCCTGGTACTTGATCCTGGCCGCGGGCTTGTTCAGCATCGGTCTTTTCGGCGTGTTGGTGCGCCGGAATGCCGTGGCGATCCTGCTGGGTGTCGAGCTGATGCTCAACGCGGTGAACATCAACCTGGTCTCCTTCTGGCGCTACGGCGATGTATTGAAAATGACCGGACAGGTGTTCGCCATCATCGTCTTCGCGGTGGCCGCGGCGGAGGTGGCGGTCGGGCTGGCCTTGGTCATATCGGTGTACCGCAGCCGGAATACGGTGATCGCCGATGAGCTCGATATGATGAAGTGGTAGGGACTCATGACGAACGAATTGTTGATCTGGCTCATCCCGCTCCCGCCTTTGCTGGCTTTCTTCCTGATCGTGCTGTTGACGAACCGCAGCAAGGCGCTCAGCCATACGCTGGGAGTGGGCGCAGCCTTTCTATCCTGGGTTGGCGGGATGATCGTATTCGCGCGGGCGCTCGGTGTGGAACATCTTGGGGAACATCCATTTGGATCCGCGATCAACTGGCTGCCGACGGGTTCGACCTGGTTGAAGGTCGGTGTGCTGATCGATCCGCTGTCCGCCATCACCCTGTTCTTTGTTGCCTGGACGATCCTGATGATTTTTCTGTACAGCGTGGGCTATCACAACTTCGGCCAGCCGGAAGGGGACCACGACCGCAAAGGTCTGCCACCGCACGGCGCCACCGTGGAGGAGCATGGGCACAAACACGCCGTGCCTTCGGTGGAACCCATGTATTCGCGGTTCTTTGCCTTTCTGGGCTTGTTCGCCTTCGGTATGTATGTCCTGGTGGTTTCGGATAACCTGCTGACGATGTTCGTAGGTTGGGAGATCATGGGCTTGTGCTCCTACCTCCTGATCGGTTTCTGGTATGGCAAGGAATCCGCGCGCAACGCCGCCATCAAGGCCTTCATGACCACTCGAGTGGGCGATGTGTTCATGTTGCTTGGCATCGCCTTCCTATATTATGCAACCGGCACCCTGACTTTCCGGGAGATCTTCACAGAGGAAGTACTGCACACGCTCGCCTCGATCCCCAGCGGAATCCTGGGTCTTTCCGCCGCCGGGTTGATCGGGTTATTGCTCTTCATCGGTACGGTGGGCAAATCCGCCCAGTTTCCGCTTCACGTCTGGCTGCCGGACGCCATGGAAGGCCCGACCCCGGTCTCCGCCATGATTCATGCAGCGACCATGGTTTCGGCCGGAGTGTATGCGGTCATCCGCATGTTCCCATTGCTGAGCCTGGATGAGCGTACTATGGCGGTAGTAGCGTTCATCGGCGCCTTTAAAACCTTGTTTGCCGCCACGATTGCCGTGGCGCAGAACGACATCAAGCGCGTACTCGCCTATTCCACCATCTCGCAGCTCGGCTTCATGATCGCCACGCTCGGTATCCATGCCTACGTGGCGGCCGCCTTCCACCTGGTGACGCATGCCTTCTTCAAGGCGCTGCTCTTCCTCGGCTCCGGCTCGGTCATCCACGGGATGGAGCACGGTGTGCTGCACACAGGCAATCACAAAGTGGACCCGCAGGACATGTTCAACATGGGCGGACTGCGCAGCAAGATGCCGGTCACTTTTTGGACCTTCCTGATCGGCGGTTTTGCGCTCTCCGGTTTTCCCCTGTTGACCGCCGGCTTCTGGTCAAAGGATGAAATCCTGGCGGATGCCTTCGGTCACCACCATTACATTGTATTTGGGACTCTTGCGTTTGCCGCTTTCCTGACTGCCTTCTATACCATGCGTCAGATTACCCTGACCTTTTTAGGTGAACCGCGCACGGAGGAGGCGAAACACGCACAGGAGACTCCCTGGACCATGACCGCACCGCTGGTAGTGCTTTCGTTTTTTGCGGTGACTTTCGGCTGGGTTGGCATCCCCGAACATTTCCCAGGTCTCGGTGGATTGATTCCCAACTGGTTCCACGAGTTCGTCGGGTCAACGTTGGCGGAACACCCGGAAGCTGTGGATTTCAACATCATTCCCCTGCTCACCTCCCTGGTTGTGGCTCTTGGCGGCTTGGGTGTTGGGTATCTCGTGTATCGCAGTGTGAAATCCCCGGCGGAGGACAAATTGCAGATCGGCGTACTCAAGAATAAGTGGTATTTTGATGAGTTCTACAATTTTCTGTTCATAAAGCCTGCAACATGGTTCGCCGAAAACGTGGTCTACAGGTTCATGGACCAGGGCCTGATCGACGGCATCCTGCACGCCTTCGGTCCAGCGACGGGCGGGATTGGCGCCTTCATTCGGAAATGGATCGATGTGCTGATCATCAACCAGACGATGGGCGA
>VGNF01000361.1 GCA_016866195.1 Chloroflexota bacterium
GGGGCATCCGTACCCGCCTGGTAAGGTATGGTGTATTTGTTGCCGGGATCGAAGGCAAAGTTAAGGTAATTGGGATCGATATTCTTCATCACCGGCAGCCTGGCTGCGTCCAGCTCCTGCAACAGCTCCTGACGAATCATCAGGCTGACGATATAATCCGTCGGCTGTACAAGATCGTACGCGCTGCTGCCCGCGGAGAGCTTGGCGTACATTTCCTCGTTAGCGGAGTATTCGTCGCGGTTCACGGTGACTCCATACACCAACTCGAAGCATTCCTGCATGTCCGGAGGGATGTATTCCGTCCAGACAAAGAGATTGAGTTCCGTGGAGGCAACATCCATCGGAAACTCCGCAGGCGGGCATTCGTAGCCGCCGGATGTGACCGGCGCTCCCTCCGCTGCCGGTTGATCCCCTGCCCCCCCTCCGCAGGCCGCCAGCACCAAACCAGAAATCACAATCAGGGCCGGCAGCTTCAACCAACTATTTCTTTTCATCTCATCCTCCTTTGGAAATTGGATTCCCTTATGCGCGGTACGTGAATTTTCCGCGCGGAATTCACGATTAACGTTCAACGCTCGGCTGAACCCTGCCCTCGCGGCTCTGGAGCAACTGCAGCAAGACCACTGCCGAGAATACCACCAGGATCCACACCGTGGACAAGGCGTTGACTTGCGGCGTGATGATACGCCGCAATAAACCATAGACATAGATCGGCAACGTGGTGGACCCCGGTCCATTGGTGAAGAAGGTGATTACGAAATCATCGAGTGAGAGGGTGAATGCCAGCAGGGCGCCGGACAATACGCCCGGCAAAATCATCGGAAAAGTGATGCGGCGGAAGGTGATCCATTCGTTCGCTCCAAGATCCATGGCCGCCTCCTCGAAGGATTTATCGAATCCCTGCAGGCGAGCCTGCACCACCAGGGTAACAAAGGGAACCATGAAGGCAATGTGGCTGACGGTTACAGTGAAAATCCCCAGAGTCAAGCGCGCCTCACCCGTCAAGTTGAAGGCTTCGTTCGCCCATCCGAAGAACTGACTGAACAAGGTCAATATCCCGATCCCCATGACGATCTCGGGGATGACGATCGGGATGTAAAGGGAAACCTGTGAAAAGGGCTTGATCTTGAAATCATAACGCTGCAGCGCCAAAGCCGCCATGGTGCCGATGATCGTGGAAACGATGGTTGCGGTGAACGCGATCGTCAGGGTGTTGCGTGCAGCTTCGAGAACGTCCCTGTTCTTCGCCAACTCACAATACCAGTGAAACAATCCACAAGGACTTGCCCGTACAAGGCTGCCGTCCATGACGACGCGCTCACTGAACGAAGGGATGAATCCCTCGAAGGTAATGTTTGGCCGCGAGGCATTGAACGAATACAAAATCAATCCGAAAATCGGGGCATACAGAAAGAAGTACACCATAAAAGTTGCCACCAGAATGAAGGGCGAACGTCGGTGAGGATTCATGCGGCTACGATCTCCTCGCCAAATCCGAATTTTCGGGTGTAGAAGTACGTGACGATCAGGGTCATCACCATGAGAATTAACGAGGCAGCCGAACCGAATGTGGGGTCGCGTGCGTCCAGGAACTGCCGCTGGATGAGGTTGCCGACGAGGATCACCTGCCGCCCGCCCAGAATGTCCGAAACGATGAATGTCCCCATCACGGGGATGAACACCAGGATCGTGCCGGCCACAACACCGGGCATGGAAAGGGGCAGGGTTACCCGCAGGAAGGTCCGGAATGGATTCGCGCCCAAATCGGCAGCCGCCTCATACAATGCGTTCTCGATCTTTTCCAGCGAAGTATAAATCGGGAGAATCATGAAGGGCAAAAATTCATACACCATTCCCACCAGTACGGCGCCCGGCGTATAGAGCATCTCCAGCGGCTCAAAATCCATATTGAGCGAGCGGGCGATTGTTCCCAATACGATGTTGATCCCCCCCTCTTTGCGGAGAAGCATCATCCAGGCATACACGCGGATGACGAAATTCGTCCAAAGCGGGATCAGCACCATGAACAGGAACAGGTTCCGTCTTTTAGGGTGCGCTCGTGCGATGAAGTACGCCAGCGGATAGGCCAGCGTGATCACCAATATGGTTGTATTGAGCGCCAGCGACAGGGATCTTGTTAAAATATTCAGGTAGAGCGGGTCGAAGCAGGATACCTGCCCCCCCGCGCAATCGGTACTGACTCCAAACAAACGGGTGTAGTTGTGCAGCGAGAAAGTAAATATCACATCCCCGTCCGGACTGCGCCGGCCAAAACTGATGACAAGCGTCAGGAGTAAAGGCAGGATCAACAGCACGAAAAGCCACAGCGTGGTGGGCAAGGCCAGGAGCGTGCCTTGAGCGGGTTTGTTCTCCCTTAATCGTTGGAGCATGATCAGTCCTTTTTCAGAACGAGCGTGTTTTCGGGCATCAGCATGATTTGAACCTCCTGCCCGACGGCGTAGAACGATCGCGGGTCGAGGCGCGAGATCCGATTCTGCTCCCACACCTTGAACTTCACTTTGTTCACATCCACAAATCTGTG
>VGNF01000362.1 GCA_016866195.1 Chloroflexota bacterium
CCCCCTTGATCTCCAAGATGCTTGCGCTTCCGGCGAACAAAGTTCAATGCATCCTGGATGGCGGAACCCACTGCACCTATGTCGTCCAGCCGGCTGAATCCAAGATTTGAGAGGTGAAATGTCCGATCCGGAACCGAAGGAAATCCAATGGTCGATCCACCAGACTCATCCCGAGCTTGTCCTAAACGTCCGCGCGAAACTATCCGAAGTGATCGATCCGGAAATCGGAATGAGCATCGTTCAATTGGGACTGATTCGAAATGTAGAAATCGAAAACGAAATCGCCCGGCTGAAAATGATCCTCACAACCCCCTTTTGTCCTTATGGACCGGCGATGATCGAAATGACCAAAGCCAAAGCCGTTGAAGGCTTGAATATGCCGGTCACCATTGAGATGGGGATGGAGATGTGGGACTTCTCCATGATGGAGGATCCCTCCGCCCTGGATTGGGGCATGTACGCCTAGCGACTTGAACCAAATATGGCCATTTGAAAAAAAACGCCGCCTCAAAGGACGGCGTTTTTTTCATTCGGTGGTTTTCTTCCAATGCATCGCATGGGGTTCCTCTCCCTCTGCGAATCCAGAAATCAGAATCAGCGCGTTGGTGACATGATTGGAAGGATTCCTCCACTTGTGACGCAGGTGGGCTGCAAATAACAAGCTGTCGCCGGGGTTTAACAAGTAGGAATTTCTCTCGACCTGATAATCCAGCTGCCCTCGAAGACAGAAGACGAATTCGTGTCCGGTATGGGTCAAATTATGCGGTCCACAGGAGGCGCCACTTTCCAGGGTCAGCATAAAGGGTTCGACCCTGCCGGAGAACTGCTCCCCTCCAAGGGATTCGAATACTCCTTTGCTGAAGGACATGCGCGTCCTTTCGTCCGATTTTATAAACACCATTTGCTTTTTCTCGCTCACGGCTCCAAAAAAGGCTGTGATCGATACTCCCAAGGCATCTGCCAGTTTGTACAGCGTGCTGACGGATGGAGAAGTCTTCCCGCGTTCGATCATACTCAATGCATTTGCTGACAATCCACTTCTCGCAGCCAGAGCCCGCATGGAAATCCCCCGCGCCTCACGAAGTTCTCTCAATCGATCTGAGACGATTACCGAAACAGCCTCATTCTGAAAGGTTTCCATACTGTCTCCTTGATGATAGCTGTAATTTCACCAATTTTACCTGAATTATACATCCAATATATGTGACATAAAGCCTACTAATAGATGACACTAGGCACTTTGTACTTAATATCACAAGGATTATATTTTTGCATATATTCGTTTATCCATATAAAAGTAGAGGTCCGTGTTCACCCCATACATTACCCAGCAATTTTCTCAGGTGAAAAATAATCCACCACGGCAATCTGATCAACCCGTAGGAGAATCGGCATGAAGATACGCGTTCCAAAATGGACGATTGGACTGATCGGTCTGATCGCGGTTATCATCCTCCCCGTCCTGTATTTTCTTCCTGAAAGTCCTCAAAAAACCGATCCGGCTCGTTATCTTCCCGAAAAGCCGGTGCATGTCGATCATAAGGATATCGTGGAAGGCGAATTCGCCAGCGGGCAGGACGTGACCCGCGCCTGCCTCGAATGTCACGAAGACGCCGCCACCGACTTCATGAAAACCACCCACTGGACGTGGGAATCCAAGGCCTTCGACGTTCCCTGGCGCGATGAGAATGTGACCATCGGCAAGATCAACCAGATCAACAACTTCTGCATCGGCTCGCAAGGTAACGAAGTGACCTGCATGGCATGTCACGCAGGCTACGGCTGGGAGGAAGGCAAGGCAACGCAACAGAACAAACCTGAAAATGTGGATTGTCTTGCGTGCCATGCCGACCTTGGCACCTACGCCAAGAGCAAATATGGCAACCCTGCCGAAGACGTGGACCTGCTCGCCGCGGCGCGAAGTGTCCGCGCGCCAACGCGCGAGAACTGCGGAAAGTGTCACTTCGATGGCGGCGGCGGTAACGGCGTCAAACACGGCGACCTCGACGAAAGCCTGTACTTCCCGCGCGAAAACAACGACATCCACATGGGCGGTGACCTCAACATGCAGTGCACCGACTGTCACTGGACGGAAAATCACCAGGTCCTCGGGCGCATGCTCGCCGACAATTACGCCATCGATCCCGCCGAACAGGTCTCGTGCGAACAGTGCCACGTGAACCAACAGCACGAAGACCAGCGCATCAACACGCACCTCTCCGCAGTCGCCTGCCAGACCTGCCACATCCCTGCCCTGGCGCTCGAAGACCCCACCAAGGTCACCTGGGACTGGTCACAGGCGGGTCAGGAGGGACGCGAGGACGACCACTTCACCTACCTCAAGATCAAGGGCGAGTTCACCTACGACAAGAACTTCGCTCCCACCTACCTCTGGTTCAACGGTAACAACGAATACCGCTACATCCTCGGCGACAAAATAGACCCGAACGGCATCACCTACATCAACAAACCCGCCGGCAGCATCGGCGACCAGACCGCGAAAATCTTCCCCTTCAAAGTCCACGTTGCCAAACCCC